>JAESPT010000063.1 GCA_016765515.1 Sneathiella sp.
CTGTTTTCCGTAAAGACTGAAGGATCGTCTTGCCAGACACACCTTAAATCCCATTTTTAACTCACATTTAATCTGATGGCCTGTATACTTACAGTTCGGGAAATAATTAAAAATACTAAAAGGGCAGATGTCCGTAAAAATCCCGGCCGGAGCATATATTTGTTAAATAACAAAAATTCAGAATTTACTCGAATGGCCATCGCAATGTTGGCCATGTGTTTCACGATCGGCGTGATCGGCCGAATGATACCGGAACACTATCCAAATCTTGTTTCACCGTTTTCGTCTGAATTTGACTGGACAAGAAGTACAATTGCCACGATTTTTTCGATCAGCGCGATAACAACAGGTGTTTCCGGTCCTTTTGCCGGCTATCTTTTCGACAAACTGGGCCCCGCCCGCGTCTATGGTTTGGGATTTTGCTTTTCTGGCGGTGGTTTGATCTTGGCCGGATTTGCAGATAGCCTTTGGCAATTCCAGCTGGGGCTCGGCGTCTTTGTTGGCTTTTCAGCGGCTTGCTGCGGCAATGTCACAAACTCCGCCCTTGTCAGTCGATGGTTTCAGGAAAAATTACCCTTGGCATTGTCCATTATTTTCTCGGCTATTGGTGTTGGGAGTTTTTTAGGACTTTCCCTGTCACAGATTTTGATTAGCCAATACGGATGGAGAACTGCTGAAATTGCAATGGGCACCGCAATCGTGGCATTGCTTCCTATCCTTCTCATCCTGCCCTGGAAGAAACTTGTAAAAGGAAAAGCGGCGCACCCGATCTCCAAAAAAATTGACGATCTTCCTGCATTGGAAAACTGGACCCTCAAGTCTGCGTCAAAAACAGTCAGTTTTTGGGGACTGGCTGCAGTTTTTTTTATAACAGCCAACGGAATTTATTCGATCATTTTTCAAAGCGTGACTTATTTAATTGAAAATGGACTGAGCCCAGTAGAAGGGTCTTTCAACGTCGGCTTAACCGGAGCATTTGTCCCCTTTGGTATGATTTTTTGCGGCTATTTGCTGACCAGATTTAAAATCAATTATATCGCTCTTGGAACTTACGTGATTACAATTATTGGAGTAACTTTTTTATGGTTATTTCAAGAAACCAGTCAATATTGGGCAGTCGTTGGCTTTATCATATTCTTTGGATTAACCATGGGAACCCGCGCACCAATTGTTGGCTCCCTTTCAGCCCGAATATTTCGGGGAAACCAATTTGGCCTCATTTATGGCTGCATCTCCATGGGAGGCGGTTTAGGCGCAGCGTCTGGCGCCTATTTAAGTGGCTGGATTTACGATGCCACCAGTAGCTATGATGCTGTATTTACTTTTTCATTAGCGTGCCTGATAGCAGGTACATTGCCTTTTATTGTAATACCCAACATTCGAAAACACAGTTAATCAGGGACGCAGGAAAACTCAATGACCATATCTGTGCAAGAACTTGTAAATTTGATACCTTACGGGACAAAGCTTGCTATACCGGCAGACTATGCTGGCGTCGCGATGGAAGCGACCCGCGCACTCATACGCAAAGGCGTTCGGAACTTGCACATTGTTGGCGTTCCCACCAGCGGACTTCAATCAGAGTTACTTATCGGAGCTGGCTGTGTTTCGATCTTCGAAAGCTCGGCTTTAACTCTCGGCGAATATAATCCCGCTTACCGTTTCAGTGATGCTGTTAAAAACAAATCGATAGACCTTGTTGATGCGACCTGTCCAGCCATTCATGCTGGATTGCAAGCGTCACAAAAAGGCATTCCATACATGCCACTTCGCGGTATTCTTGGAAGTGATCTTCTAAAACATCATCCCAATTGGAAGATAATACAAAATCCTTTTAGCCAGGGAGACGATCCTATCGTCGCAATTCCCGCAATTCAGCCCGACATTTCTCTTTTCCATGCGCCCCTGGGAGATAAACAGGGCAATGTGTGGGTTGGCCGGCGACGGGAGTTGGTCACCATGGCACAAGCATCAAAAACCACATTGGTAACGGTGGAAAACATCGTCGACACCAATCTTCTGGACGACGAAAAAACAGCAGCCGGGGTTATTCCCAGCCTGTATATTGGCGGCGTATCTGTTTGCCCGAAAGGGAGCTGGCCTCTTGATTTCTGGCAAGGAGACACTGAAGATACTGAGCATCTGAATCTCTACAAACAAAAATCCAGAACCAAGGAAGGGTTTCAGGATTATCTAAATGAGTTCGTTTTCTCTAGAGAACACTCATGAGCACAGTCGCAGAAAAACGAGCCTTAATTTGCTTCATTGCAGCCCTTTTGAAAGGCTGCAATCATGTGGCCGTTGGCGCCTCTTCCCCCATCCCCGGGACCGCTGCTCTGTTAGCGAAAGAAGCATGGGACTCCCCCCGCCACGTCAATATTTTAGGGTCAGTGAAAAACAACTTTCTTACAAATGGGGGACAGGAACTGTTTGATTGTGCGGCACAGGGACGGATAGACGCTTTCTTCCTTGGCGGCGGTCAAATCGATGGTCAAGCCAATATCAATCTTATGGGACGGGGTGAATATCCATCCTGCGAGCCCAGATGGCCAGGAACATTTGGTTCTGCCTATTTGTATTTTCTGATTCCAAAGGTCATTCTCTTTCGCGAAGAACATTCAAAACGTGTTCTTGTCGATAAAGTGGATTTTATCAGTGCCCCTGGCACATCCGATGAGAATATATATCGTAAAGGCGGTCCATATGGCCTCCTTACCAATAAAGCCTTTTTCAGGTTTCAAAAAGAAAAAGCCCGTTTTCACCTAGAATTTATTCACCCATCCAGTTCATTGGAAGATATACTGGACAATACTGGTTTTGAATTCGATTATAAGGCAAATACTCTCATCACCGCAGATCCAGATCCGGAGTTGCTAAAGCTGCTTGATAACAAAGTCAGCAGTAAGGTAAAGGAAGTATATCCCCAATTTTCGCACTCTATTTTTAAACGGGATTGAGAAGGGGATAGATCGCTTAAGGGCGACTTGGCAGCGAACTCAATTTATGAAGGAAAAGAAGTAAGATGTCCGTTAAAGGTGCCCTGAAAGGGCTGAAGGTAGTTGATTTATCGCGTGTTCTGGGCGGCCCCTTCTGCACACAGA
>JAESPT010000064.1 GCA_016765515.1 Sneathiella sp.
AATTGTAATCCCATCACGGTAAGAACCGGGATCATTGCATTTCGCAGGACATGCAGCCAAAGAGTTGATTGCTGACTTAAACCCTTCGCACGAGCCGTTCGAACATAATCTTCGCGAAATACATCCAAAACCGCTGAGCGGGTTATGCGGGCAAGAATAGCACCCTGAACGGTTGCTAGAGCTACAGAAGGTAATATCAGTGCTTTCAGGCAGACCCAGATTCCTTCTTCCCAGCCTGGAAAGCCGCCAGGTGGTAGCCATCTTAAATTTACAGCAAAGAATAAGACAAGAAGAATGGCGAGCCAAAAATTGGGCACTGAAATTCCAAGCTGACTAATCCCCATCAGGGAGACATCACTCGCCTTGTTGTGATTTGCTGCCGCGTACAGGCCAATGACGAGTGCAAGGGTCACGCTCAAAATCATCGATATGATTGCCAGGGGAACCGTGATTTTCAGGGCCCCCTCAACGAGTTCCCAAACGGGGACGCGATAGGCGTAGCTGATTCCAAGTTCACCCTGAAAAATACCGCCGATCCAGCTGAAGTATCGCTCAACAGCGGGTCGATCAAGCCCAAGTTCTTTTGTCAATGTCCTGACGGCGTCGTCAGTGGCATCGACACCGAGGATTACCAAAGCCGGATCACCGGGCAATATTTCCATGACAACGAAAATTACAATCGACGCGCCAAAAATGGTGGCGAGAAGTGTCAAAAATCGTTTCGCAAAAAAGACACTCATTAGACTAGTAGACCATTTATTATCGACTTGGACCCGTGGTTAATTCCGCATACCCTATTCATTGGATTGTTTGTAGTCAATCATTCTTGGCTCTTCGAAACCACTGACTGTCATCTCCAGTAAGGGGATAATAATATGGCTCGATGGATAAGCGCTACTAATAATCGGTTTTTGGTCTTTTTATGACAAAATTCTTGCTGCTGAGTGTTCTGTGAATTAGGGTCGCGCCATGACGGTGACAGCATGGAAATCTAGAGAAATTAAGGAAAAGAAGTTTAAACGCTTTTCCTTTCGAAGGCGGTCGGAGAAACTTTTTGGTTTCCTGGCTATGCTGGCTGTCGCATTAAATTTTCTTGTTCCGGTCACCCATGGTCTGGTTTCTAGTGCTCAAGCGGGTGAATTCCTGGAGATCTGCACCAACAATGGTATCGAAATTGTTAAAGTCAATTTTGCTTCCGAAAATTCTGATGCGATGGATGGAATGGACGAGGGGTGTCCTGCTTGTCCGGATTGTCCGCTCTGTCAGTTTGGTAAGACGGAAATCCTCACCTTCTTAAATAAAGAAAACACTCATCCTCCGCTTATCGATGCATTAAGAGGGAGTTTTGTCTTCCCGTCACAGGCTTTGGAGGAAGACCCTCCGTGGGGCAGGCCCGCTCTTCGGGCACCGCCACTCGTATAGAATTACTCACACAGAACAACAGATGACCTGCTCGTCAGGGCGTTTTAAAATTCAATATTCTATATACAATCGGATTGATCCGGTTGATTGTTTCAAGGTGGATACATGAACAAAATATTCGCTTATGCGATTGCCCTGCTTGTTTTGGTGGGGCTTACGGCAACAGTACTTATCGTTACAGGGGTTATTCCGAGCGCCAATAAATCCAGCAGATCCGGTATCATCTCCGGTGCTCCGCAGATTGGCGGTGAATTCTCTCTGGTTAATAACAAAGGGAAATCGGTTACAGAAAAAGATTTCCAGGGCAAAATGATGCTTGTCTTCTTTGGCTATACATTCTGTCCGGATGTTTGCCCAACGGAAATGCAAACTTTCAGTCAGGTTATGACTGAATTGGGAGTGGATGCTGAAGAGGTGATCCCGGTTTTCATAACCGTTGATCCTGCACGGGATACGGTTGAGGTCATGGATGAGTTTGTCGCCGCTTTTCATCCTTCAATCGTCGGGCTCACAGGTTCTGAAGAACAGATCATTCATGTGAAAAAGCAGTACCGGGCGTATGGTCAAAAAGTTGAGGGAGAGGATAAAGAATATTATCTGGTGGATCACACCTCCTTTACCTACCTGATGGGTAAAGATGGACAATTAGCCACTGTCTTTTCCTATGGGACGACGACAGACGAAATGATTAAAAAAATCAGAGAACTTCTCTAGCTGAAAGCAAGACTATGAATTTCATTAAAATTGCACGGATAGCAGCGGTTGCGGGATTTTTTACAATTAGTCTCAATATCTCAACCAGTATCGTAGCTTCTTCCGAGGAACATGCTTCTATAATTGTAAAAGAAGCCTGGGCCCGGGCCCGTACTGGCAAAGCGAAAGTGGGAGGCGCCTATATGATAGTCCATAACAGGGGGCGGGAAGATGATCGCCTTATTTCTGTTAGATCCAACATTGCTGAACGTACTGAAATTCACACCACAAATATGACAGACGGTGTGATGAAAATGCTCCGATTAAAAGAGGGCGTTGATGTGAAAGCGGGGGGCACAATTATGTTGGAACCGGGCAGCTATCACGTAATGCTTCTTGGACTGAAAGAGCCCGTAATAGAAGGAAAGAAATTTCCGGTCACTCTGGTGTTCAAAAAAGCAGGGGAGATAGAAGTGATGGTTTTCGTGAAGAAAGCAGGCGCTATGGGCACCATGGATCACAGCAAAATGAAACATAAAAAGATGAATTGACGGAAATGTGGGGAGGCCTTAGCAGCCTCCCTATTTTAAAAATGGGCGGTTGCCGAGACGGCTAATTCACCGTCAGGCCCTGCGGCCCAAACACTACATTTATTTTCTTCCGTCTGTTTGCCGCAGATTTGGAAGGGTTTCGTATCAAAAACTGGATTGAAATTTCTAAACTCAAATCTCTTCAGGCTTTTACCAGCCATCCTTTCAACCGCCATTTTCATCAACAATGTTCCGATGAGCGGGCCATGGACGATCAATCCGGGATACCCTTCCACATTTGTTACGTAATCCCGATCATAATGGATGCGATGGCCATTATAGGTTAGCGCGGAATACCGGAACAACAGGACGGGATCAGGCGTGATGGTTTGCACCCAATCAGATTCTGTCGGGGCCTTCTCCAGCGTTTTTTGAGGAGCGCCCTCTGTTGGGGCGTCCCGATAAACAATGTCATGTTCTTCATGAATGTATCGGCCTACGGGACCTTTATATTCATGCTCGACAGTCACAAAAACAAGTTTTCCGGTCCGGCCTTCTTTTTCTGCAATTGACTTAATCGTTGACGTTTTTTCTATTGTTTCGCCCGCTTTCAAAGGGCGATCAAAAGTAAGGCGTCCTCCAGCCCACATGCGCCTTGGAAGATCTACAGGCGGTAAAAATGCGCCCTTATAACTATGTCCGTCTTCGGCAAGGTTAGATTGCCTGTCTGTCGGAAGAAAATACATCCAGTGTCCACCAACT
>JAESPT010000065.1 GCA_016765515.1 Sneathiella sp.
CGGTCATTAACTGACCGCCATCTGATACCAATAAAACAATTCGCGAACCACGATAGGGCTGATCTTCGAACATTAAAGCGGAATCCATGGCTAGGGGATGAACCGTCTAACGGCCTGTCAGCGACCCTGCAGCGAGCGGGATTTGAGTTGGGCCGCCTGAAAACTGGAACACCGGCCAGGCTGGATGGAAAAACCATTAACTGGTCCGTGTTGCAAGAACAGCCAGGGGATGAGATTCCTGTCCCTTTCTCTTTTCTGACCACAGAAATCACAACGCCGCAAATTCCCTGTCATATTACGGCGACGACTGAAGAAACCCATCAGATCATTCGCGACAATCTTCACCGGGCGCCTATGTATTCGGGACAGATTGAAGGGACGGGGCCTCGGTATTGTCCGTCCATCGAAGATAAAGTTGTCCGGTTTGCTGATAAAAGTAGCCATCAGATTTTTTTGGAACCTGAAGGTCTGGACGTGGATACGATTTATCCAAACGGTATGTCCACGTCCCTGCCAGAGGATGTTCAAGTCGCCTTTCTGCGCTCCATACCTGGGCTGGAGAAGGTCGAGTTTTACCAGCCCGGTTATGCCATTGAATATGATTTCATTGATCCAAGGGAGTTAAAACCGACCTTGGAAACTCGGCGCTTGAAGAACCTGTATCTGGCGGGTCAGATAAACGGTACTACCGGATATGAAGAAGCGGCGGCACAAGGGCTGATGGCGGGTTTGAATGCAGCCCGCGCTGCTGGCGGGCAGGGGGTGTTTATCCTGGATCGGGCGGATGCTTATATCGGTGTGATGATTGATGATCTGGTAACACGGGGCACCAAAGAGCCCTATCGTATGTTTACCTCGCGCGCCGAATACCGGTTGATCCTGCGAGCAGATAATGCGGATACACGCCTGACCGGTCTGGGTCTGGATATCGGCTGTGTGGGTGCCGAACGTCGAGATATCTTTACCAATAAACTGGATCAATTGGAAAAAGCCAACGCTCTCTTTAGCAGTTTGAAATTGACGCCCAATGAAGCAAAACAGAAGGGTCTGACGGTTAATCAGGACGGTGTGCGACGATCCGCTTCTGACTTGCTTGCCTATCCGGATATTGGTCTGGATGAAATTGCTGAAATTTGGCCGGAGACATTGGTATTTGCGCCAGCTATTCGGGAGCAGATGGCGATTAACGCCCAGTATAAGGGGTATCTTGATCGGCAGAAGGCCGACATTCGAGATTTCCGAAAAGACGAATCCCTCATGCTCCCAGAGTCTTTGGACTATGAAAAAATTGGGGGTCTTTCCTCTGAAGTTCGGCAGAAATTAAAGGATGCCTCCCCTCACACACTGGGCCAAGCAGCCAGAATTTCAGGGGTAACGCCCGCAGCTCTCACGGCGTTGCTTTCCTTTGTGAAGCGCGGTGATCATCGCAAACAAACCGGATAATCATTATACATGACTGAAGAAGAATTTTTCTCTGCCACCGATGTTTCACGTGAAACAATGGAGAAATTGAAGATTTATGCCGCCTTGCTCGAGAAGTGGCAAAAAGCGATTAATTTGGTCAGCAAGACAACTATTCCTGATATATGGCAGCGCCATATGTTGGATAGTTTTCAGGTATTGAAACATGCGACTCCAACATCCGGTCGCTGGATTGATCTGGGAAGTGGTGCAGGATTTCCAGCTTTGGTCGTGGCGATCGCCAGTGATTTTGATGTTCATGTTGTTGAGAGTGATCAAAGAAAGTGTCTTTTCATGCGAGAGGTTTCACGTGAAACATCGACACCGATTACAGTTCACAATAAAAGAATTGAAGCTGTGACCCCATTTGAGGCGGATATTATTTCCGCCCGTGCGCTCGCTCCCTTGGATAAACTACTCGCTTATGCGGCGCCATTTGCAAGTCGAAATACAGAGTTTTTATTTTTGAAGGGACAAGATGTAGATGCGGAATTGACCCAAGCCGCAAAATGTTGGAATATAGACGCTACAAAACACAAAAGTTTATCCAGTAACGAAGGCTGTATTCTCAAAGTGAGAGATGTTAGCCGCCGATAATCAAGGGGCGTGGCTATGGAGAAGATTCAAATTGTAGGTTCGTCACGAATTCTAGCAATAGCAAATCAAAAGGGCGGCGTTGGTAAAACCACAACGGCCATCAATCTTGCAACTGCCTTAGCGGCTGTTGGACAGGCAGTATTGATCATCGATATTGACCCTCAGGGAAATGCCAGTACAGGACTAGGCGTTGGCCGTGATGATCGGGAAAATAATGTCTATGATGTCTTGATGGGCGAAATATCGCTGGAAAAAGCAATTTGCTCCACTGCTGTTCCTAATTTGGACCTGGTTCCCTCTACCGCTGATTTGACAGGGGCGGAGTTAGAACTCATCGAGATGGATCGCCGCAGTCATCGACTATTTGATGCAATCAAGACTATCAAACACAAATATGATTATATTCTGATTGACTGTCCGCCGTCTCTCAATCTGCTGACTCTCAATGCGCTTGTTGCCGTGCAAGCTGTTATTGTTCCGTTGCAATGTGAGTTTTTTGCCTTGGAAGGCCTCAGCCTATTGATCAAGACCATTGAACGGGTTCGCAATACACTTAATCCCGACCTTGAAATTCAAGGCGTCGTCTTGACGATGTTTGATAAAAGAAACAATTTGTCAGATCAAGTTGCACAAGATGTGCGAGGGTATCTTGGCGACAAAGTCTATAAGACGGTGATCCCGAGAAATGTAAAAGTATCTGAAGCGCCTAGCTATGGAAAACCGGCACTTATTTATGATCATCGCTGTGCCGGTAGCCAAGCTTATATAAAGCTAGCCAGTGAAGTCATACGCCGTGAAAAACGCCTGAACGCCGCGTAATTTATTAGATTGGCAGCCAATATGACGGATGAAACAGGAAAAAAGAAATTGGGACGAGGATTATCAGCTCTGCTTGGCGACGATGTTTCTGCAGATTATTCAGAATTGGATAAAGTTAGAACATCGAAAGAAGTTCCGGTCGAGCAACTTCACCCAAGTCCTTATCAACCCCGCCAGGATTTTAATGAAGAAGCACTCCAAAATCTTGCAAATTCTATCGCGGAAAAAGGTGTCCTGCAACCTCTGTTGGTGAGACGAGATCCCAACGATAGTGAACTTTATGAGATTATTGCGGGTGAACGACGGTGGCGCGCCGCTCAAATGGCGCAACTTCATGAAGTCCCTGTGATCATCAAGGAGCTCAGTGATGTTGATGCTCTTGAAATTGCCATCATTGAAAATATCCAGCGGGAAGATTTATCAGCGATTGAGGAAGCTGAAGGATATCGGCGTCTGACCGAAGAATTTAGCTACACCCAGGAGATGATGGCGAAAGAGCTGGGTAAAAGTCGTTCGCATGTCACTAACATGATGCGTCTGTTAAATTTGCCAGACTCTGTTCAGAAGATGATCCGGTCCGGTGATTTAAGTGCCGGTGCGGCGCGGACATTGGTCACTGTTGATAATCCTGAAAAACTTGCTAAGAAAATTGTTAAAGAGGGTCTTTCTGTGCGGGCAGCGGAGAAATTGTCCAAGAAAAAACCCTCAAATAGAGCGAGCTCATCGACCCGAGCTACGAAAGATCAAGATACGCTCGCTCTAGAGGGGGATTTATCTGCCGCTCTTGGCATGAAAGTGAGCATAGATCACCGTGGTGAGCAGGGGGGAGGCATCACAATTATCTATGATCATCTGGATCAATTGGATGATATTTGCCGGAAATTGACCCGCCATACGCTTGCGGATACCGACGAAGAGGACACTTTTGTCGGAAATTTACAATCTGCTTTAGACGAAGATTTTCATTAATATTCAATGTGTTAGGTAATTTTCTCTGTCATATTGAATGGCTGTTGAGAGAAATTAGCCGTATTATCGTTTTCCATTGGCAAGTGTAATTCTCAACAGGGCTCTCCGACATAAAGCTTCATCGGGATAGCCGGTTGTCTTGCAATCCATCTCTGCCTGCAAAATAATATCGAGACAGGTGGCAAAGTGACGTGCAGAGCGTCTATTCAGTTGAATTTGTGCTTTTTGGTGATTAAAAAACGGAATACCTGATTTTTTCAGCGCATCACTTGAACTTAAGCCTCTGTCAATAAAGGCGGCAGCCTTGTGCAATTGTTTTAACTGGTTCTGAATTAATCGCAAAAAGGTGATGGAGGATTCCCCGGCGAAAAAAGCTTTGTTCAGGGTGATTTCAAGTTGGGGCAAATTGCCAAGTAAGACTGCATCAATAACATCGAATACGCTTTGTGCTGAACTGTCTCCAATGATCGCTTTTACATCTTCCAAGGTAACAGGGCGTTTTTCGTCGCCCATGTAAAGAACAAGTTTATCCAGTTCCTGGCGTGAGATGGCCCGATCACCGCCAAGATTCTGTTTTAAATATTCATTTGTATCAGCGGAAGATGTGAGGCCAGCAGAGTCAAATATCTCTTTTATTAACGTCGAAATATCCTGGTTCTTGTCGCGAAAACAAGGGATCACTACACCAAAAGGGACAGATTTGACAGCTTTTACCAGAGCACTGTCTTTTCGGATGTCGCCAGCTTCTATCACCAGAATGGAATTGGAAAAATCTGCACTTAACGCAGATTTCACAACATTTGCCGTTGTATTTCCTGTACCGCGCAACCGGACAACACGGTCACCGCCCATCATGGAAATGACACTGATTTCATCTATTAGACGGGCGGGATCGTCAGAAATATCGCCTGCTGTTAATTCCATATAACAAAA
>JAESPT010000066.1 GCA_016765515.1 Sneathiella sp.
TTCTCCAGCCTACATATTCATAAAAGACCTTGAAGGAAGGTACATAGTTTCTGGCGATAAATTTACGGCAAAAGTCGGTTGGCCAAAGGGTTATCTACTAGGAAAAACAGATGACGAAATTTTCCCCAAACCTGTGGCCGATATTTTAAAGAGTAACGATCGAAAAGTTATAAATGCCGGAAAAGCCATTTCAGTAAAGGAGTCATTTTCATTGGCAGATCAGGAAATAACAAATATTTCAGTAAAATTTCCACTGTTTGACACTCAAGGCAAGATTACCGGCGTTGCTGGGATTGCAACGGATATTAGCGAACTGGTGCAAGCTGAAAACAAGCTGAAGGACGCGTCTAAAATACTCGAACAACAAGTTCATGAAAGAACCAAAGAACTTTCTGAAGAAATAGAAGTTCGTCAGCGTACAGAATTAGAACTTCAGAAAATTTTATCTTCCAGCCCAGTAGGTGTCTGTATTTCAGAAAAGGAAAGCGGTGCCCTGTCCTTTGCCAACAAAAGTATCTGTGACCTGCTTGACACAACAAAAGAAGAATTGATCAGCAGTTCTACACTTCCTTTTTGGAGGAAAAGTTCCTACAGAGACGAAATGCTTTCTGAATTTAATGAAACAGGAGGTGCCGGACCAAAAGAAATTAAATTACATCGCAAGAATGGTCAGAGCAAATGGGTTAGTCTCAGCTGGACTAAACTAACAGTTGGCAACAAAGAAAAAATTGTTTCATGGCTCTATGACATCAGTCAAATCAAAGAAGCTGAAACCCTGTTCAAAAGTTCCCAAGAGCAACTTGAGAAACGCGTCGCGTTAAGAACCTCCGAACTTGAGAGTGAAATAGAGGATCGGAGAAAAATTGAAGATGCACTCCGCGAAAGTGAAGCAAAATTCAAAGCGTCTGCGAATTCCGCATCGGATTGGTTTTGGGGGATGGATCAAACCTATAGGTTCAATTCCTTTTCCGAAAGAATGGAGGAAATCACAGGCATAAACCCCAAAGATCTATTGGGATCTCACAGCTGGAAAGCCCTCACGACCAACCTGAAAAAAGAACAATGGGATAAGTACAAATCTGAACTTATCAACACCAAACCTTTTAGAGATTTCAAATTTGATGTTGTTAGAAAAGACGGCAGCGTTTTACCCGTTTCAATTAGCGGTATTCCGATTTTCGATGATCTGGGATTTTTTAAAGGATACCGAGGTGCAGGGCGCGATATTTCTCAGGAACTTATAGCAGAAGAAGAAGCCAAAAAACTGGAACAACAACTTCAACAATCTCAGAAAATGGAAGCCATTGGGCAATTAACAGGAGGGGTCGCCCACGATTTCAACAATATCCTGGCCATTATTCTCGGTAATTTGGATTTGGTGAATGACGAAATATCCGAAGAGAGCTCATTGCATTCTTTCATAAAAGCAATTGAAGGTTCTGCCTTGCGAGGAGCGCAATTAACCCAACGATTACTCGCCTATTCACGCAAACAAGCCCTTCACCCTCAGAAAGCTGATCTTGATGAGCTAGCAGGCGGCATATTAGAGCTCATGGAACGCCTCTTAAGTGAAGCTATTACCCTTCACTACAACCCTTCAAAGAAACTTCAGCCTGTCTTCGCTGACTCCAGTCAAATCGAAAATGCGCTCATGAACTTGTGCATTAATTCCAGTGACGCCATGCCAAATGGGGGCGACCTTTTCATAAAAACAGGGAACTTGACCGTCACAGAGACGAATGTTCAGGATTATCCTGATTTGAAAGAAGGACAATACAGCTGGTTATCTGTCAGAGATACAGGCTCAGGAATGGATGCCACGACACTGAACCACGCGTTCGAGCCATTTTTTACAACCAAAGAAATCGGAAAAGGGACAGGTCTCGGACTCAGTATGATTTTTGGGTTTGCCAAACAATCCAATGGGACCATTTTAATCGAACGTGAACTGGGCTAAGGAACAACGGCAACGCTCCTTCTGCCAAGTTATATTGAATAACATGACCCCAAGCCACTAGGAAAAACTAGTGGCTCCGGCCTCCGGTGTACTGACACGTGCACGCATCCCCTGAAACAATCCCCGGCCAGACCCGAAGACTTCCTCATTTGGCAAAGTTAAGTCAACTTCCCTGCTTTGCAGTTCTTCATCTGATAATTTGACATTCAACGATCCCTGTTCAGCATCAAGGCAAATGATATCTCCCTCTTGAATTCGACAAATATTACCGCCGTCCAGAGCTTCTGGCGAAATATGGATGGCCGCTGGAATTTTGCCGGATGCCCCTGACATCCGACCATCTGTCACAAGTGCAACGCGATATCCCAAATCCTGCAAAAGCCCTAACGCTGGGGTCAATTTATGAAGCTCCGGCATACCATTGGCTTTCGGTCCCTGATTTTTCAGTACAGCCACAAAATCTTTATGAAGTATTCCCTCTGAAAACGCCTGCAGGAATTTCTCTTGGCTCGTGAACACAATCGCAGGCGCCTCAACAACACGGTTATTTTTTTTAACAGCAGAATATTTTATGACAGATCGACCCAAATTTCCGGTGAGCAGTTTGAGGCCGCCTGTTTTCTCAAAAGGATCAGCGGCACTTCGAAGAACATCTTTATCCAGACTTTCAACGGGTGACGGCCGCCATTTGATCCTGTTGTTTTCAAGAAACGGCTCCTGCTGGTAGTGAGACAATCCCGGACCAGCAATCGTCGAAACATCGTCATGCAAATACCCTTCGTCTAAAAGGGTGCGCACCAGAAACCCGAACCCTCCGGCTGCATGAAAATGATTCACGTCAGCCTGGCCATTGGGATATATGCGGGCAACAAGGGGAATATGAGCAGATAACTCACTGAAATCATCCCAGTTGATCTGAATACCAGCAGCTCTTGCAATGGCAATGAGGTGAATTGTCAGATTAGTCGATCCGCCCGTTGCGAGCAGTCCAACAATGGCATTTACAATTACTTTTTCGTCAATTTGTTGGCCAATAGGAACAAGATCCTTCTTCCGTGCCAGGGATATAACATGCCGTGTCGCCTCCTTCGTGAGTTCTTCCCGCAAAGGTGTTCCTGGATTTACAAAGGCCGCACCGGGCAAATGCAGTCCCATCAGTTCCATCAACATCTGGTTCGTATTTGCCGTTCCATAAAAAGTACAGGTTCCCGGACTATGATAAGATGCGCTCTCTGCCGCGAATAACTCTTCACGTCCGATTTTTCCTGCCGCAAACTCCTGTCGCACCCGCGCTTTTTCATCATTTGGCAGCCCTGATGGCATCGGCCCTGCAGGAACGAACAAAACAGGAAGATGTCCAAAGGACAGAGCACCGATGAGGAGGCCCGGTACGATTTTATCGCAAACTCCCAAGCATAATGCAGCATCAAACACATTATGGCTCAACGCAATGCTTGTCGCCATCGCGATGATATCCCGGCTAAACAGAGAGAGTTCCATCCCGTCCTGGCCTTGAGTAACACCATCACACATGGCCGGTACGCCGCCTGCGAATTGCGCCATAGCGCCCTCTGCTTCGGCTGCGGCCTTGATTAACGCGGGATAGCTTTCAAAAGGCTGATGTGCTGACAGCATGTCGTTATATGCAGATACGATACCAACATTCACCCAGGCACCATCTTGATACATATTTTTTTCTGTATCCGGAGATGCCGCACAGGCATGTGCCAGATTTCCGCAAGATAATCCGGTCCGATGGGGCCCATCCTTCGCGGCTTCGCTTATGTTTCGTAAATAACGAGCACGACTTTCCTGGCTTCGCTCAATTATCCGATTTGTTACAACATCGATTTCTCTAACAACCATGAAATATTACCTTCAACATTATGAAGCCCAGTATAATCGGATGTTTCCTTCTGCAGCAGTCAGTAAGGCCCCGAGTGGGGCCGTCAGGTACCCGGAGGATATTTTTTGAAAGATCTCCTTTTTAAGATCTCCCGTAAAATGAACAAAAATATTATCACTGCGTTTGAGTACCGGAAACGAAAGACTGATCCGTAAATCTGGCGCCGTTTTCGGTTCCACAACAACGGTTTTCAACTGATTATCGTTCGACAGAAGTTCTTCAATATTTTCTGCACACGGAAAAAGAGACGCTGTATGCCCATCTTCTCCCATACCCAAAACCAAGACATCAGCAGGGTGATCCAGAAATTCGAGCTTATCTTCTAGATAATCAGGCACGTTATAAGCGCCTAAATGAGCGACCTGCATTCCTTGAAAATGAGCAGACCGGGCCGCATTTTTCAAAAAACACTCCCGGATCATTTTTTCATTGCTGCGTTCACTGTCCGGAGTCACCCAGCGTTCATCTGCGAGCAAGACCGTCACACGATCCCAGGCGACATCATATTGACTAAGCCTATCCAACATTCCCTTTGGCGTATTTCCGCCTGACAGGACCAGAGTCGCTGCATTTTTTTCATCAATAGCATTTGCCAACAAATCCGCAATTTTACCGCTTAAAGCTGTGTCCAGTTGCGCCCGCGTAGAAAATAGATGCTCGTCCAATGTCAGCATGAGTTCAAATCTCTCCGCCGTCGTGCCAAGTCCGGTTATCTTTTGCAATCATTGCGGTGGCCGATGAAGATCCCATGGTTCCCGCGGGATACCGATCAAGATCCTGCTGATTACTCGCCCATCCTTCCATAATGGGTTCTACCCATTCCCAAGCGGCTTCAAGTTCATCGCGGCGCATGAACAAGGTAGAGTTTCCCCGTACGGAATCCAGTATCAATCGCTCATACGCTTCGGGAGCCCGGCTTCTGAAGACATCGGAGTAACTGAGATTGAGTGGGGTTTGTTGCAGCCGCAGCCCACCCGGTCCAGGGACCTTACTGGTCATAATCAGTTTTATACCTTCATCTGGTTGCAAACGAATAATAAGCCGATTGGGTTTTATCCCCTGACCACTCGTCGGAAAAATCTGATGAGGAACCGGTTTGAACTCGATGACAATCTCGGAAAATTTTTGCCGTAATCTCTTTCCCGTGCGCAAATAAAAGGGAACGCCGGTCCAGCGCCAATTATCAATTTCGGCTTTAATCGCAACAAAAGTCTCCGTATCACTTTCCTCTAACTTGCAATCTTCAAGATATCCCTTCGTCGCCTCACCCTCTATGGCACCCGGTTCATACTGTCCGCGCACCGTATGGGTTAAAACCTGTTCTCCTTTTATGGCTCTCAAGCTCTTCAAAATTTTCAGCTTTTCATCCCGAACAGCGTCTTGGTCGAAATGCGCAGGCGGCTCCATGGCGACCAGACAGAGCAGCTGAACAAGATGGTTTTGAACCATATCGCGGAGTGCTCCGCTCTTGTCGTAATACTCTCCTCGGCCTTCGACCCCGATGGTCTCGGCAACGGTAATCTGAACATGATCGATCATTCCGTGATGCCACATAGGTTCAAAAAGAGAATTCCCAAATCGCAGGACCATCAGATTTTGAACTGTCTCCTTACCCACATAGTGATCGATACGAAAAATCTGTTCCTCGGAAAAA
>JAESPT010000067.1 GCA_016765515.1 Sneathiella sp.
CCCTCAAGCAGGATGCGCGAGGCTGTTGCATGGGTAATCACGTCGAGATTGGGACGCGACAGGTTTGGCGTTAAATAACCTTTTGCAGCGCTCCACCGTTCGCCATTTTTTTGTGTGACCTGATAAGGACCCACGCCTTCTTGGGTTGCCCCGTTGAAGTCATTATTAAGGGGAAATTGCAATTCTTTGGCGGCTGCAAGAAAAATCTTGTCAATGGGCTGTGGAGACCGAAGTTCTGCAACGTTGAGAGGGCCTCCGGTTCCATGGAAGTCATCTTCTCCACGCTCATTATTTTCCGCCTTCTTGAAATAGGGAAGCACTTCATCATAAGACCACCCGTCATTCCCAAGGCTTGCCCAATGATCATAATCCCATTTATGTCCCCGGACATAGAGCATGGCGTTTATTGAGCTGGATCCGCCAAGGGTTTTTCCTCGTGGCTGGTATCCTTTTCGGTTATTGAGACCAGGTTGGGGAACTGTTTCAAACGCCCAGTTGTTGATTTTTCTGGGGAGCATTGCAGCTGTTCCGAGCGGTGCATGAATGAGAATACTCTTGTCGGGCCCTCCGGCCTCCAGCAAACATACCTTTACTTTAGGATCTTCTGAAAGGCGACTGGCAACAACTGAACCGCCGGAACCACTCCCCACAACTATATAATCGTACAATTTGTCTCCTCCCTCTTTGTTTTTATCAGGTGATATTCTGATTTCTTATTTTTATATTATGTCTTGACCCCGTCGAAATATCTGGACGGAGTAACGCCCAGTATTTGTTTGAACATGGAAATGAACGCACTGATGCTGTCATATCCCATATCCAAGGCGACAGCGGTCACCGGGCGTCCCGCGGCCAACAGTTCAATTGCGGCCATTAATCTTCTTTGTTGACGCCATTTTCCAAAAGTTATGCCCGTTTCCTGTTTGAATAATCGGGAGAGATTTCTACCGCTCGCACCGATTTCATGGGCAAGTTCGGACAGAGTTCGCCCATCTGCTGGATTTTGCATGAAAATTTCGACCAGCTTCAGAAGCCTTTCATCAGATGGCATTGGCAAATGAAGCGGAGCTTTTTCTGCAAGACATATCTGGTCGAGGATAACGTCCATTAGACGGCTTTGAGGTGAGTCCGTATGATAGTCTCTTGAAATGCTTTCCGCATTTGCCATGAGCTCGCGCAACAAAGGAGAAACGGTCAAAACACAGCATTCCCTGGGCATGGTCAGCGTTTTATCCCGGGCAATATGGATGATGAAAAATTTTGCCGCACTGGCGACGTGGATACTATGGGCTTTTTCTGCCGGTATCCAAACAGCCCGGCCTGGGGGGACTAACCATCTGCCGTCTTCTGTTGCAACCAGAACAACGCCGGTGACCGTATAGGCAAGCTGTCCCCACAAATGCTGATGCCGAACAATATCGGCGCCTTCACTCAGATCGTTAACTCGAAGTGCAGTTGGCCGTTCCAGAAAATCTGACGGGGAATAAGGTGTAATCGTAAGTTTCTGCGTCATCACAATACAGGCTACTCTCGATACGGTGGTAGTCCAAGAAAAAAATGACCGGCGGTCGGTAAGAAAAAATGATCTCAGCTAATTGCGTCTATGCCTGTTAGCGATTAAGTAGGATGCAGTTGGTCAGGAGATTTACATGTCAAAGTGTTCCGTAAAGAGTGCGCTTGTTGTTGGCGCAGGTATCGTTGGCGTCAGTACAGCGTATGCTTTGCAAAAAGAGGGTGTAAAAGTAACTTTGGTGGACCGAAAGGGGCCTTGCGCGGGGACATCTTACGGAAATGCCGGAGCAATTGTTGACGGCAGCAGTGTTCCCAATGCAATGCCGGGCCTGTGGAAATCTGTGCCCTCCATGCTGGCTGACCCGACAGGCCCATTGACTATTCGTTGGTCTTATATGTATAAAATCGCGCCCTGGTTGCTGAGATTTGTAAACGAAAGCAGGCCTCACCGGGCTGAAGCCAATGCAGCTGCATTGCGGGCATTGACCAAGAATGTGGCGTCAGACTGGTTGGCTCTTACAAAAGAAACAGCACTCGATGATTTGGTGACGGATGTCGGATGGCTAAAAGTCTTTGACAGTGACGCTGGTTTTGAAGGAACAAAAAGTTCCCGGGATATGATGATACGCCACAATACCGAATTTGAAGTGTTGGGGATGCGAGAGCTTCGGGATTTGGAGCCAAATCTGAGTACCATTTTCAGGCACGGAATATTTCAAAAACGATCACGGTTTCTTCTTAATCCTGAGCGCATGGTTGTTGGGATCGCCGACGCCTTCAAAGACATTGGTGGCGACATTGTTATTTCTGATATTCACTCTCTGCAATCAGATGATAAGGGTGTGACCGCTATTGGTTCGGGAGGGGTCTTGCAAGCGGATACACTTGTTCTGTGTACTGGTGCTTGGTCGAAAAACCTTGCTGGTCAGTTCGGCGCTAAAATTCCGCTGGATACGGAACGGGGTTATCATTTGATGTTTCCCGTGATCGAAGATAAACCAATTCAGCGGCCTATCTTGTACGGCGAAAAGTCGTTCGTTTTGGCCCCCTTGGAAACCGGTGTCCGGATGACAAGTCAGGTTGAATTTGCCGGTTTGGAAAATGGACCGGATTTTAGGCGGGTTCGCAAGCTGATCCCATATGCAAAAAAAATGCTTCCCAGCCTTGTCACCGAAGAAAAGGATGTCTGGCTTGGATATCGACCATCACTGCCGGATTCCTTGCCTGTGATTGGACCGTCTCCAAAGGATCCAAAAGTGGTTTTCGCTTTTGGTCATCAACATTATGGAATGTCTTTGGGACCGACGACGGCCAAACTGGTTCGGAACATTATTTTGGGTCAACCTCAAGCAATTCCATTATGGCCCTACCGAGCCAATCGATTTTTTTAAAGTGGCCCTCTAATAATATATAGAATGGCCCTTCCTTGAGAGCCAATTTAAAGTCATTCTATCGCCATCAATTTTTGTATGGATGGAAAAATGTTGTTAGAACGCGCCAGTGTTTGCCCTTTGGATTGCCCCGATACCTGCAGTTTCACTGTTACGGTGGAGGAGGGAAAAATTACAAAAGTTCGGGGCTCCGATGTCAATCCACTGACGGCTGGTGTTGTCTGCAATAAAGTTGCCAGATATTATCCGGAATTTGTTCATGGCGGTGGTCGTCTTACCACACCGTTAAAACGGGTTGGTGCCAAAGGGTCCGATCTGTTTGAACCTATCAGCTGGGACGAAGCACTGGACGTCATTCATACCCGCTTCAGCGCTATCATTGATGAGTATGGACCTGAGGCCATTATGCCTCTCAATTATGCGGGACCGCACGGTATGCTGGCTGGTGGGTCTATGGATTTGCGGTTTTTTCATCGTCTTGGGGCGACCTTATTGCGCCGGCGGTCCATGTGCGGCGGTGTCAAAAGTGAAGCCTTTAAAGGGACTTTCGGCGCTATGCCAGCCATGCAGCCGGAACAATGTGTTCATGCCAATCTGATTGTTGTTTGGGGCAATAATGTCACCTATTCCAATTTGCATTTAGCGCCGCTTATCAAAAAAGCCAAAGCGCAAGGGGCAAAACTGGTTGTTATCGATCCAAAGCGCATCAAAATTGCCGATCAGGCTGATATGTATTTGCCTGTCAGGCCGGGAACGGATGTGGTCCTGGCATGGGCCATCGCGAAGGAGCTTGAGACTCTCGGCGCTTTTGATATGGACTTTATTCAGGAATTTGTTCAGGGGGCGGATGCGTTCATGGAGGAGGCTCAA
>JAESPT010000068.1 GCA_016765515.1 Sneathiella sp.
CTACTAATTTATTGAAGATTGGAATGTTTTGGCTTACAACTTCCAATTGCTAAATTAAAGGATTTTATTCATGAAAGAGCTGTACGAGTGGCCTCCGACACGATCACAAAGAGCAAAATGGATCCTTGAAGAGTTAGAAATCGATTATACAAGTCACTTGATCAACATGCCTGACGGAGAACAACACTCTGATGTCTATCAGGCGATCCATCCTTTGGGAGTCGTCCCGGCCCTCAAAACTGACGACTACACAATTTTTGAATCCGTTGCGATTGTGATGCAGTTAATCGATGAGCACCCGGAGAAAAAGCTCGCGCCTGCAATTGGAACCTCCGAGAGAGCCTATTACTATCAATGGTGTGTATTCGCCTGCGCTGAACTTGATCCACCGATCATGATGTATTTTGACAATACCATGCGCCCTCCAGAACAAAAAGGTGCCCATGATGCTGATCTAGCCGAGCGGGGACGCCTCGATTTCAGAGATCGTGCCAACATACTCTCCAACGTGCTTCAACATCGCGACTATATGCTTGGATCCCAATTTTCCGGCGCAGATGTCCTGATTGGCCATAGTTGTTTCATGGCGTCCTATATAGGACTAATCGGCGACTATCCTGTTCTTGAAACCTACTATAAACGTCTGCAACAACGGCCAGCCCATCAACGCGCTTACAACAGTTGATACGCTGGATATTTTCCTGCGCGCAATTAGGGAACGCGTATTCTACAGTGTCTGACCAGCTGCACTGATTGCTGCAGATTTAATTGCGTCCGCAATGGTCTCAGCAATATCCAGACTGTTCATACCTCTGGCAACATTCAGGCCGCCGATGAGAACCCCCAACATAGACCAGGCGCGCGCTTCGCGATTTTTCTGCGTTCCGCCGCCAAGCCCCTTGGCAACAATTCGGGCAATTGTCGTCATTTTCTCTTCATATAAACGGTGCAACTCTTTATCCCCGCGAACAACTTCAGGAGTCAAACTTGCCATGGCACAGCCGCACTCTAGATCCTCCCGGTGTGGCTGACCGAGATAATAGTCAGCAAATGCTTTCACCCATTCAGTGTTGTGATCTCTTTGGAAGAGCGGAATATTCTGTATCACTTCATCCAAGCCCTCAATAAGCGCGGCTTGAAAGGCGGCATCCTTGGATCCCAAATGAGCATAAAAAGCACCGGACGTCACGCCGGCTGCCTTGGCAATACCATCAACACCAATTCCGGCAAATCCATGACGCCTAAAACCCTGACTTGCCGCATCCAGCATACGTCTACGGGTTTGTTCTTTTTTCGATAGAGACTGGTTCATTAATTTCTCCACAAAAATAACGATCGTTATATTTTAGTTGACGACAAAGAGTTCTCTGTATAAATACGATATTATAACGATCGTTATATAAAAAATTTTGGACAATAGCAACAGCTCAATTTATCGGCTGCACTCTGTTTAAGGACATATCAATGACCCATAACAATCACGCCTCCAATACGCCAAGGAATAGATCTTTGAACCGTCGCCAAGCGCTTCAGATCACAGCATCAACAACAGCTGGCGTACTTCTTGCCACCACGACAGGCGTCATGACGCCATTCGCCCAATCCACATCACCGTATAAGGAATCCCCTATGAAAACACGCGCCTTTGTCTATACCGAAGTTCAAATCTCCGTCCCGTTTAAGGACGCTCCCTGGCAAGCCATCAACAAGGCTATTAAAGAACAGCCAGGCTTTATCAATAAAACCTGGTTCTCCGGCATCAACAATCATTCCCTTGGCGGCATTTACGCTTTCGATAGCATTGAAAATGCTCAGAAATTCGTCACGGGCTATTTTCCAGAAGAAGCGGCTGGATTTGGCGCGGCCCATAATACACGGGTCTTTGACGCAACCATCGTAAAAGACGCCAGCGAGAATATGAATTCGCCCCACTTCGGGGCAAAATTGCGGCAGAAACCCGGTGCGTTTGTCTACACGGAAGTTCAGATTAATGTTCCTTTTGACAAGGCTCCCTGGCAAGAGCGCAATCCAGTATTAAAACAACAACCCGGTCTCTTGTCCAAAACATGGTTGAGCGGTCTTCATACCAACACTCTCGGCGGTGTGGATGCATTTGATACCATTGAAAATGCGCAGGCCTTTGCGTTGGAAGCCTTTCCAAAAACAGCAGCTAAATTAAATGCGGCCTTCTACACCCGGGTGTTTGATGCCAATGCGACAGAAACAGCCAGCCAAGACATGCATTCCCCGTTCTATTTGTAAACTTGCAAATAGCGACCGCATACTATGAACAAAGAGCCGCTTAAAAAGCGGCTCAAGAATAGCCGGTGCCAAGCTGGAAATAAATTCGTTGTAATAAACCATTGCTTTCGCATGAATATTTGAGGGAATTGTTGCCCTTAAATTGGCGTGATCTCACTCAAATTCTGGCTAATTTCCACCACATTACTTTTCGATCATAACCTTCTTTGTACGAGGAGGACGTAATGCCTTTAAGATCTGATGGTTCCCACAAACATTCATCACGAGAGTCTCATGAAAGACGAAGTCGCCATGACCGACATGACCCTGAAGAGACACTCTTTGATTTCATGCCGAGACCAATTGATGGCCTTGGCAGCAATGAAGAAAATCCTGGTTGGGGGGCCGCCGGTCAAACCCTGCTCCGCCTCGCCCCGGAGAATTTCGAAGATGGCATATGGGAGGCCGAAGACGATCTTGCCGGTGCCCGCGACATAAGTAACGCCGTTGTTGCGCAAGATACCGACAGTCCCAAATCCTTTAATGTCAGTGATTTATTCTGGGTCTGGGGACAGTTTATTGATCATGACATTACCTTGTCGGAATCTGGATCAGTCTATGCACCGATTGATATTCCACAAGGAGATCTGTTCTTTAATTCTGACATTGATATGGCATTTTTTCGAATTGATCCAGTGGCGGGTACCGGTGTTGATACCCCGGCGCAATTTGAAAATGAAATAACAGCGTTTCTGGATGCATCCATGATCTATGGATCTGATGCAGAAAGCGCAGCCGCCTTAAGAACGGAGCACGGGAAGTTAATTCTCGACGACCAAGGGCTTGTGGCATTTACCGAGGATGGCAGCTCTTTGGCCGGCGATATTCGGGCCGCAGAGAATTCCGGTCTCTATTCAATGCAGACCCTCTTTGCCCGGGAACATAATTGGTGGGTGGATCAGCTCGCTGAACAACATCCGGGTTTCTCAACCGATCAACTTTTTGATGCGGCGCGGATTCGGGTTGAAGCTGAAATTCAAGCCATCACCTTCAATGAATATCTTCCGCTCCTGGTCGGAGAAAATGCCATAAGCGACTATAGCGGATATGATGCCAGTATAAATCCCGGCATCTCTGTAGAGTTCTCAACAGCAGCCTATCGTTTTGGTCACAGCCTGGTTTCCGCGGCGCTAGGCAGGATGGATGAGAATGGAGACACCATTGAGGCTGGTGATTTATCTTTACGGGATTCCTTCTTCTCAACGGATGTGGTTGCAGCCAATGGCGGTATTGAACCCCTCTTGCGCGGCCTTGCCGATGGGACGGCAGAGGAACTGGACACACAAATTGTCGATGATCTCCGGAATTTTCTGTTTAGTGAGGATGGCGGTGTCGGATTTGATCTTGCAGCGTTCAACATCGAACGGGGCCGGGATATGGGATTGGCGAGCTACAATGACCTACGCGAAGCCGTTGGTCTTGAGCGCTTAACAGACTTTTCAGACATCACATCCGATCCTGATTTGGCGATCGCCCTTGCCAGTGTCTATGACAGTGTCAATGATATTGACGCCTGGGTTGGCGGGCTTGCCGAGGATCCAAGCGGTAGCGGCATGCTGGGCGCGCTTTTCTCAACTATTGTCGCAGATCAATTCATGAGATTGCGGGCTGGAGATCCTTTTTGGAGCCAGAACGGTGATATACCGCAAGCCGAGTTGGACAAATTATGGGACACCAGCCTTGGAGACATCATCGAACGGAACAGTGATATCAACGCTATCCAGGATAACGTGTTGATTGCCTATGATCGCCTAGGCGGGGATGATCTGGATAACATACTGGAGGGGGATGAGGGCAATGATCTGCTGCTGGGTCAGGGCGGAAATGACACCCTCATTGGCGGCAGCGGAAACGATCAACTGGAAGGGGGTCCAGGAGAGGATGTTTTTGTCTTTGGTCCAGATTCAGGGACGGATCTTGTGAAGGATTTCAATCATCGAGAGGACGTGCTTGATCTTACTCTTTATGAATTTTCCAACGTTGACGAGGTTCGGGGAACAGCGGTGCAAGCGGATCATAACGTGATCCTCATCCTTGGAAATGAGACTGAGATTACTCTCGAAGATGTCCATTTAAGAGATCTCACCACAGACAATATCTGGATTTAACCCACAGCAAGAAGAGCGCGATTCTCAGCTATCCGCGCTCTTTTTTTATACTTTTGAACAGATCTTCAAAGGTTAAAAATCCGTTTTGCATTCCCCGACAGGAAGAGAGATTTTACGTCTTCATCCAGCTCAAGCTCATCAAGTTTAGCCAGCGCTTTCTCTGGCATGATCATTGGATAATTGGTTCCGAACAAAACTTTCTTACGGCCATGTGCTTTCATGAATTTGACTAGCACTTCCGGATATCGGCTGACGGTATACGCCGACGTGTCAATGTAGACATTTTCATGTTTCGTCGCCACGGCAATGGCCTCTTCAGTCCACGGGTAACCAATATGACCCCCTACAATGGTGAGTTCAGGGAAATCCAGCGCAACCTGATCCAGATAAATCGGCCGGCCAACTTCGGAAGGCATCAAGGGGCCTGTATGCCCAATTTGAGTACAAAAGGGGACGCCTAGATCACAACATGCTGTGTAGACGGGATAAAACCGCCGATCCGTCGGAGGAACTTCCCAGAGCCAGGGTAAAACACGGATGGCCTTGAAGCCGAGTTCGTTCACGCATCAACGAATTTCTCGAACCGCTTCCATGGGTTTGGAAATATCGACGGATCCAACACCAATGAGCCGGTCAGGTGCCTCAGCAACAAAACTCGCGACTTCATCATTTGAAATCATCACATTTTTAGGCGCAACCCAGGCAGAAATCAGGCTCCGATCCACTCGCCCTGCATCCATCGCTGCTATCGTAGCCGCCACGGGAAGCGCTTCGGTAGGAATTTCTCTTTTTGTCCAACGGCGCAAGGACTCAAAAATTGGCTCTTGGCTATGGCGTAGTGTCGGGTGTTGGGCCCATGCATCAATAATCATGTGAGCGATCTCTCCAAATTGGTCCCTTTATTTCTTCAGCCCTTCGGGTCTGGAAATTTGAGTACCTTATAATTTATTACTTTACTAGTGAAGTATATTGTTCTGGCACAACAGCCGTAAGTCAACTAGTTTTCCCGGCAATGTCTGCCTCAAAACATCATCTTTATCATCGCCTGCAACTGGCGGCACATGTCTTAAACAAAGCCGCCGATAAGGCTGTGCTTGAGTCTGCCAACATCACGACGGCACAAGCTGCCCTTCTGGGTATCGTCAGAAGCGGCAGGCAAGTGACGCAAAAACATATCGCCAGCACACTTTCCATCAACGAATCTGCGGTGACAGCAATGGTCAACCGGCTTTTGAAACTTGGATACCTACAAAGGCAGCGTTCAACAACAGATGCTCGGGCATGGCTGGTCAGTGTAAGCGATAGTGGTCTGGAAGCGCTTAAAAGCATGGTAGAGCCCTTCTCTGAAATCAATGCCATACTGGATGACGCCATTCCCAGCGAAAAGATGGATGACCTGGTTATTTACCTGAAGAAAATAACAAACCTTTTCAGCTCCGACTAAAGCGCGAGAAACAAATCTACACAAACACCCCTTGTACGAGCAATCAACAGTTCCTATATAGACAATCTCATGCATGAACGGTGTTTTGCTGACACCTGCAGACAGAGGCACTCTTCTTTTTCTATCCAATGGTTAGGTGATATTGAGTCTTCCGCTAGGCGACGGCCCGAGATCGGCAGCAGTCACAAGTAGAACGTTTTCTGTTTCAATTTAAGACTAGTACTCAACCGTTAGAACCATAACTGACGTGTGACCGATGGTACGTAGTAAGTACCCATTTACAGTATATTTTTCCATCAAACACAAACCGTATCATCGGTCCCTTTTTTTAAAGGACTATTCAATAAATCAAATGAAATAAATTCTGTATCCATGAGGGTCCTGTTTAAGTACCATCGCGCAAATTTTATATTTCCAAACGAACTTTATGTTTGAAAGCGCAACATCATGGATAACAAAAACCGTCTCATTTTAGTAACCGGTGCGACCAGTGGCATTGGCCTTGCAACCGCTAAAACCTTAAAAGAAAACGGCTATAATGTAATATTGACCGGCCGAAACCCGGACAAGGTTTCTGCCTGCGCAAACGAGATCGGTGTTCCAGGTTATGCCCTTGATGTGGCCAGCGAAGAAGACTGCGCGTCTGTCGTCAATCAGATCGAGGCGGAGAACGGACCCCTTTGGGGTCTCGTCAACAATGCGGGTATCTGGCTTGAGGGAGAATACGAAACGCACACGTCCTCTCAAATTCGTTCCGTCATCGAAACGAATACCCTCGGCACCATGTTCATGACCCACGCAGCCCTTCCCGGTATGCTGGACCGCAAAGACGGTGCCATTATCAATGTGATCTCCATGGGTGCTCTTTATTGCCGAAAACTTATCAGTGTCTATGCGGGCAGCAAATGGGCCATCCGCGGTT
The DNA here is from genome assembly GCA_016765515.1 of Sneathiella sp. Lineage (GTDB taxonomy): Bacteria > Pseudomonadota > Alphaproteobacteria > Sneathiellales > Sneathiellaceae > Sneathiella. Next base: position 6,776 of record JAESPT010000068.1, read on the forward strand.
TCACGGGTTGCATGGAAGTGGAATGCGCCCCCAAAGGCGTCCGTGTCATGGGCTTTTACCCCGGCAAAGTCGAAACCAATATGTATGAG
>JAESPT010000069.1 GCA_016765515.1 Sneathiella sp.
CATGGCCTCCATATCCCACACGGTCGCCCAATGGGTTACCTCGCTGCCGGTACCTGCTGTGGTTGGAACGGCGATAATGGGATGAGACGAAAGTTGATCCTCTCCTTCCCCCGTTTCCAAAAATCGCCGAATTGGCTCAAACCCATCGTTGGTGGATGCAAGCACTTTGGCCGCATCCATGACCGATCCGCCGCCAAGGGCAACGATGACACAGTCCTCTTTCGCTATTTTTGAAAATTGACGACAGGATTCTGCCAGCGTCGTGAAATCGGGATTTGGTGTAATATTGTTAATCAGGATAGTCGGCGGCCCTGCTATTGCAGACAGGCTTGCAGTCAACGTGTCGAAATAGGGCTCGTTATAAGTCACCAGACAATAGGGGCGTCCGTTAATGATCTCAGGAACAGAGTCAAATGTCCCCTTCCCAAAATTGATTTTGACCGGATTTTCAAATGCCCACACAGGTCTCTCCAAATATTGACTGACTGAACCGTTTTCTGCCTGCAACAGAAAAATACTCATTAGATCTTGACCATATTCTTGCATTCTCCTTACTATGTGACAAATGCATAATATCCATTCTTTCGATTGTTTTTATCAATGATACATTCTCAACTCCGATCATTTCATGCTGTCGCCAGTGAAGGCGGATTTACCGCAGCCGCCAAAGCCATCAATGTTGGTCAGCCGACAATCTCTACGCAAATCAAAGCGTTGGAGGATACCTATGGGGTCACTCTGTTTCATCGGCGGGGGCGCTCGGTTCAACTCTCCGATTGCGGAAAGGCGCTGTATAAACTCAGCCAGAAAATATTAACGCTGGAGGAGGAAGCCCGGGATCTGTTAAATAATTATGGGGGAGTTTTGACCGGCGACTTACGGGTTGGCGCTGTCGGACCGTATCATGCGGCGGGGATGCTGGCGCTGTTCAACGAGAAACATCCAGGCATAAAACTGTCCGTCACCCTTGGAAATTCCATGGAGATGGTCGATCACCTACTGGACTATTCTGTGGATGTGGCTGTTCTTGCTCATACGGAAGACAATCCAGCCGTCTATGCCCGGCCCTTTAGTCGTCATCCCGTGGTTGTCTTTGTGAATACTTCCCATCCCTTTGCCGATCGCACAACTATTCGATTGGAAGAGTTACAGGGGCAGCGGTTTGTCCAGCGCGAAGTCGGGTCGACCACACGGCTCGCCTTTGAAGAAGCCTTGAAACGCTCAGGCGTTACGGTCAATCCGGTCATGGAAATGGGAAGCCGGGAAGCGGTTTGGCTGGCCGTTGAACGGGGCATTGGCATTGGCGTCGTCTCTGATATCGAGTTTAACCCCCACCCCAACCTCAGAGTGCTTGAGATTTCAGACGCGCAAATTTACACAACAGCCCACGTAACCTGCCTGAAAGATCGCAAGGATTCAAAAATCATACAAAGCTTCTTCGACATCGCCGACACCATTAAACAGTTAAAGAACCCGTCGCAAGCGTAAGGTGAGCGTTGATTTATGCAGTATGTGCATTTTAGTGGCGATGACACTTTCAAGCAGGTGAATGACTGGGATGGCAGAGCTCGAACAAAATATTTAATTTACCTAATGAATTTCAACTACTTACAAGAATTTCTACAATCCCTATGAAACTAATTTTGAGCCATAAAAAGGAACCACGGCAAAGAGTTTGAGGTCGAGAAGCATAAGAGCCGACATCGATTACCCGACCTCGCTTTCTTCTTTCAAGTGGAGGTTTTCTATGTCTACCTTTTTATTCTACGCCGCCGCGAATTTTGCCATCCTTAGGGCGGTTTGTTTTTAAGCCATGGTGCATTAATGAACGTAAAAGTAGAGGAACGGGTAGCCAATTACCAAGCCGCCAGCACAATGAAAGCAATAGGGCTGACCCGCCTCCCCGAGATCGGTAGGGTCGCCGAAAACTTACAGATGATAACTGTTCCTGTTGCGCGCCCAAAGCCCGACGAAGTCGCCATTCAAGTCTGTGCGTCTTCTCTTCATATTGATGAAATTTATGCGGCACAAGGAACCGCTCTTGGGCGGTTCTACGGTCCAAAAAATGTCTCGCTTGAAAAACCACATCTGATGGGGTCTTCGGTCTCCGGCATCATTGTTGGTCTGGGGGGAAAAACAGAAAAATTCTCACTTGGCGATTCTGTCATTGTCATCCCTGATCAAAAAATGGAGATTGGTTCCTGGGCGAGCTATCGGTGTGTTCGTGAAAATATGGTGATGACGAAACCGAAGGGATACTCCCATGTGGAAGCCGCCGCAATTACAATGGCTGCCTGTGTCGCCTGGGGAGCAATAGGTTTCAGCAAAACGCAGCCTGGCGATCGATGCCTGGTCGTCGGTGCGTCTGGATCGATTGGCATTATGCTTGTCCAGTATCTCAAGACCATGGGATGCACCGTAACCGCAGTCTGCAGTGGCAAGAATGAAGCCTTTGTGAAAAACAAGGGCGCAGACACGGCCATCGACTACAGCCAGCAAAATTTCGCGGACCATGCCCTATCAACGGGTATTCTCTATGATCGCATCTTTGATTGTGTGGGTGGGCGCCATATCGAGCGGGATAGTTTTCGCGTGTTAAAAAGGACGGGTGTCTATGAGACCGTGGTCGGCCCTGTGCAATATATCGGAGAGCACAAACTCTCCTGGTTCGAATTTTCAAAAGTTATGAGGTACATTTTGAGGCGTCTGTTCGTTACTTTATTTCACGGGCCTCGCTATATGTTTGGTGAGAAATTTCCACGCCTCGTCATTAAAGATGCGCTCAACCGGGCAGAAAAATATCATTTGCGCATGCCCCTTGAGAAAACAGTCCCCTTTGAAATAGAGGCTGTTGCTGAAGCGGTGAAGCTCCTTATGACACACAGAGCCAAAGGCCGCATTGTCATCAATTTCGACATACCATTTACGGTTGATGAATAGGGGCTATGGCGGTGGCTCTTCATTCTGTCTAGGTTATTTTCAAAAGTTGGAACGCAACGTTAAGGGCCGCAAATATTGTATGGAAACTTTTTTGCTTAGAGTGTGAGATCAACACCAGGTCAGTGCGCTCGATGACAACACTCAGATTCTTTTGTCGAAGCTCCAAAACCACATTGATCTAAAAGAAATAGATCACCTCAACCACAGAGCACAGCGACACGAGGCAATTCATAGTTTGCCTAAAACATTGATTTTATTGATTTTCAGAAAATGGCTGGGGTGGCAGGAATCCCTTTCAGGGGATTTCTTCAATGGCTAGGAATTCCGGACGGGCGGTTTCACGAACGTCGCTTTAAATTCTTCCTTCGCAGTGTTTAGTATTGGTGTTCCGTGCGAGGGTAGAAGATGAGCGAAATCCAGTTCAGCCACTTTGGCAAACTCTTGTGGTTCTGGTTGGCACACACGCAGCCATTCCGGTCCAATATTTGCGGCCTGTATGAATCCCGCCTGTTGCATCCTTGCTGCGGCGATCTCGCTAAAAAACTCGTCTGCCTCAGTCCAGTTTTGCAAGCTGTCGGCAGAGATTAACATGCTACCCTCTTTATGAAGCAGGAGCATCCCTTCGGGCATTTTGGAGCTGTCATAGGTGAACAAGGAAGCCTGGTTTACCGGCATGTCACTTCCGGGCCGCAGGATATGGGTTGTTTCAAGTCCGTCGCGGTGCTCCATCCCGTCCAGGGCCCATAATTTAGAGGCGTACCGGCGGAAATAGAACGGATCATCCATGCCGTTGTGAGCACCTAAGTGGTAGGCGCCAAGCTTGACGATGTTTTCGACCCGCCCTAGGGCGTCTAGTACCTTCAGACCTTCGGCATTCAGGCGAACGGTACTAATCAGTGTCAGCGCTTTGCCTTCCCGAAGGATGATCATGTTGCGGCTGATCTGCACCTGCGGCACCATTATGACGCTGCCTGTAACGATGAACACGTCTTCAAAAACCTCTCGAATTTCTCCGTGAGATGTTGCTGCAGGAAAATCAAATTGCATTTTTAGCTCCTTCATTTCTTCTCTTTTTCACTGCGTTGGTTCTGGTCTGGCAATGTGTTGGCAGTGGCTTTGGCTCGCATCAGTCAGGGATAATGAACGCCAGTGGCCTCTTCCGCCCAATGCCAGAGTTTGGAATTTGTCCTCACATCTGATGCCGCGGCATCAACCCTTGCCAAAGCGGGCTTACCGCGGGCCTCTCCCGGACCATCGGGTCCAAAATATTGACCACCTTGCGCTGTGGCCAATGTTGCGGCCATGACCGTTGGAGCAGCACCATCAGCGGCTGACATAAATTTAATCCCATCCGGAATTTGACCCTGGTAACGGAACAGGTCTGTCCGGCTGATACCTGGATGCGCGGCCAAGGACATAAGTTGTCGATCCTTTGCACGAAGACGACGGTCGAACTCCATCGCAAAAATCAGCTTGGCGAGTTTACTTTGCCCGTATTCACGCCCCGGATCATAGGGTTTTTCGAGGGCGAAATTATCAAAATCGATTACAGCACCGCGATGCATCCTGCTGCTTAGTGAAACAACACGGGAGCCGGGCGTTTTTTCCAACAACGGAAACAAACGTCCGGTCAGAGCGAAATGCGCAACGAAATTCACTCCAAATTGTGTCTCATACCCATCATGGGTACGCGCAGGCGGTGCTGCCATGACACCCGCGTTGTTGATTAGAAGATCAAGGTGATCCAGATGGCGGTTCGCCCAATCGGCAAAGGTCTTCACGTCCTCTAGGCTCGACAGGTTCAACTGCGAAAATTCAAGCTCACCCTTCGCATCCGGTGCTGAGGCGCGAATGCGTTCAACAGCTTCTTGCCCCTTATTCGCATTGCGGCTGGCGACGATAACATGCATCCCTTGCAGATAAAGTGCGCGCGCGGTTTCATATCCGAGCCCGGTATTGGCACCGGTGACGATCGCAGTTTTTTTCATCTGATCTTTCCTAATCACTCGCTTTGTTGGCTCATAGCCCTGCCGGCTGCTCGACCGTGTCGGCAACTAACTACAAGGCGGGTACACACCAGTCTTACCGTTGCGGTCTCAATAGCCTGTATTCTCAAGCCACTTCAGCACCTTGCCTGCAATCTCAGCACTTTTGTCCTCTTGCAGGAAATGTGATGCGTTGGTAATTGTTTCATGCGGTTGGGACGCTGCACCGGGAAGCGCCTGAAACTGCTTGTCAATTCCAGTGCCTGCCAAGAACGGATCTTTGTCGCTGAACAGTGTCAGAACCGGCCTGTTGCTTTGTCCCAGTTTGGCCCAGGCGGCCCGTCCCTCGTCCTGCTGCGCCGCAACGATCTGGGGCATCTTGCGGGGCCCTGCATGGGAGCGGTGATCGGCAAATGGCGCCTCGTAAGCAGCCATTTCGTCAGGGACCAATTTGGACGTTGTAAGGATTTGCATAA
>JAESPT010000070.1 GCA_016765515.1 Sneathiella sp.
CCCCAATACCACGTTGGATCTGTGAAAATGGTCTTGTAATTTTCGAAGGTCCATGTTTGCGGAAAGAGTGAAAAACCGCCAAGGATTTCATTCGTGGTCTTAAAACTCATCGCCACAAGCCAATAGATTGGCAGCAAGAGAAATAAAATATAAAGGATTGGAACTACATTTCTTTTTTGCATCCTCTACCCCTCCTCATCTGTTTGATTGTTCATCACAGAATAAAAAACCCAACTCACCAGGAGGGTAATGGCAAAATATATGAGAGACATGGCGGCCGCAGGACCAAGATCAAATTGACCAAGGGCAATCTTCACAAGATCAATAGAGAGTAACGTGGTTGAATTCCCTGGCCCGCCGCCCGTCAAGACAAATGGTTCTGTGTAGATATTGAAGCTGTCCATGAACCGAAGCAAAATGGCAATCGTCAAGACGGTTTTCATTTTTGGCAGTTGAATATACCTGAAAACAGCAAAGTTAGAGGCACCATCAATTCGAGCGGCACGATAATAATCGTCTGGAATAGATACCAATCCAGCATAACTCAGTAGGACGACGAGAGATGTCCAGTGCCAAACATCCATCGTGACAATAGTGATCCAGGCCGCTAATGGATCTTGCGTCATGTCATAGCTGATACCCAGCGTATGGTTAAAGAAATAACCGAGAAGGCCGATGTCAGGCAGGGTGAAAATATTCCACATTGCCCCAACGACATTCCACGGAATTAACATCGGTAGCGCCATGGTCACGAGGCAAACAGGAACCCAAATACCTTTTCGAGGCATGGAGAGGGCGACAGCTATTCCAAGGGGTATTTCAATTACTAAAATCAATCCGGTGAATAAAAACTGTCGACCCAATGAGGCATGAAATCTATCCGACCGCAGCAATTGTTCGAACCAGTCCAAGCCTTGCCAGAAAAAAACATTGTCGCCGAATGTCTCCTGAACAGAGTAATTCACAACGGTCATAATTGGGATCAAAGCGTTAAAGGCCACCAGAACAAGGACAGGCAACACAAAGAACCAGGCTTTTTGATTATATGTTTTCATGATCTCAGCCTTCCTTTTCTGTTACTAACCAGTCGTCCCGATAGACACGCGTTTGGTTTTTCTGAAAAATAACACCAACTTTTTCGCCGTTCGTAGGCGCGGCATCTCCAATAATCGCCGAAATCTTATGTTCCCCTATCATCACTTCAACTACCTTATGGCGGCCAATATCGGAAACCTTCGAAACTGTTCCTTGCAGGTTTGAGTCGCCGAATGAAACAAATTCCGGACGTATGCCGATTTCACTTTTTCCAGAAGAGCCGGACTTTACAGGTCCTTCCAATTCAATAACGTGATCCATAAATTTGGCGGCGCCCCCGTCAACCACACATGGAATGATATTCATCCCGGGAGAGCCAATAAAATGACCAACAAATGTATGTTTCGGACGTTCAAATAATTCTACAGGTGTTCCTATTTGTACGATCTGACCTTCGTCCATGACAACAACATGATCGGCAAAAGTTAGCGCTTCCGTTTGATCATGGGTGACATAGATCATTGTCACATTTACACGGTGATGAAGTTCTTTAAGCTTAGACCGTAATTTCCACTTAAGATGCGGATCAATCACGGTTAGAGGTTCATCAAACATGATGACATTTACATCGTCTCGGACTAACCCTCGCCCCATCGAAATTTTCTGTTTGTTATCAGGGGATAGGCCCGAGGCACGATGCGTAAGAATGTCATCTACTTCCAGCATTGTCGCTATTTCTAAAACACGTTTTTTTACTTTTGTTTCGTCAACTTTGCGGTTTCTAAGAGGAAATGCCAGGTTATCATAGACACTCATTGTGTCGTAGATAACGGGGAACTGGAATACTTGCGCAATATTGCGTTGATCCGGTAACAGCTCTGTCACATCACGATCATCAAATAATATCTTTCCCTCAGAGGGAACAAGAAGTCCTGAAATGATATTCAACAAAGTCGATTTTCCGCACCCTGATGGACCTAAAAGAGCATAAGCTCCACCATCTTGTCAATCCAGGTGGATTTCCTGCAATGCATAATCTTCGGGAGCCCGTGGATTGGGCTCATAACTATGCTTGAGGTGAGAGAGCGTAATTTTTGCCATGTTAGTCTCCCACAACTTGATCATTTTCATCAAAATAAAAGCAATTCGAACTATCCATATGAAACTGATGCTCGATACCTATATTGAAATCATGGACACCAGGAGCCAAGGACACCCAGGTCTCATTTTCCATTTCAAAATGTGCACTACTTTCTGAGCCACTTAGCTCCGTGATCTTTACCAGACCTTGTAAAATAACATTTGTTTGATCAGATCTTTTAGGCATCACGTGATTTGGCCTAATTGCGATTGTATAATGTCCGTCTTCAAGAGATCTGGTTTGCGCGTCCACCTTCCAGCTGGCCATATTTCCCATAGTAATCAGACCATTCTTCTTCTCGACATTGGCGCAGTTGATAGGAGGGTTTGAAAATACGCGTGCGGATGCCAAGTTTGACGGTTTTCTGTAAACGTCAGCCGTTGGACCAAATTGTGTAACGCGCCCATTGTCCATAAGAGCTGTTTTACCGCCAAGCAAAAGGGCCTCCTCTGGTTCAGACGTTGCATAGACAACAACCGCACCACGTCCAGCAAAAAGTTCCGGTAATTGTTCCCGAAGTTCTTCACGTAATTTGTAGTCAAGATTTGCCAAAGGCTCATCCAGAAATACGGCATCACTTTCTTTGGCTATTGCGCGCGCGAGAGCACAACGTTGTTGTTGCCCGCCTGAGAGTTGGTCTGGTCGTCGTTTGAGCATAGAACGGAGCTGCAGAATATCTGCGGCTTCCTCCACTCGGCCCTCTATTTCAGATTTCGCCATGCCGGCCACACGCAAGGGTGAGGCAATATTGTCAAACACAGACATGTGTGGATAATTAATAAAAAACTGATGAACAAGGCTGATATTTCTCTTTTGAGTATTCATTGAGGAAATATCTTTGCCGTTCATGATAATTTGGCCCGAAGCCATTGGATCAAGTCCGGCCATCAATTTTATGAGAGACGTTTTCCCAGATCCTGTTTCGCCTAGCAGAACATTAAAATAGCCCGGCTCCAGGATCAAACTTGTCGGCTTGATGTAGGTATGAATACCGACTTTCTTGGTAATTTCTTTTAACTCAAGTGCCATGACACAATTAGCCCTAATACATAAAGCGCGTTAATTGGCTTAAATATCAATATAAATGGATTGCTGAGGTCCCGAAGGACCTCAGCCAGTGTGAAACGTCTTACGACAGATCGAAGTAACTGACTTTACTTCTTCCAGCGTGCGACCAGAGCATCGTAATTCACAGTTTGACCTGCTGGTTTTTCGTTGGCTAGCTTCGCTTTTGCGCCGCCCTTACCAAGCCATAATGATGCGTCTTTTGGCTCGTTCAAACGAGGGCCACAGCCGCCGTAAATATTTGCTTTTTCGTCAGCGCGTTGCATCCGAGCCATTGTGATATCCATCTCCTCGGCCAACCGGTCCATCGCTTGTTGCGGTGTGAAGGCACCAGAGTTCACATCGCCAATTTGTTGCCACCAAATTTGGGCAAGTTTTGGATAATCAGGAACATTAATACCTGTTGGCGACCATGCTACCCGATCTGGTGAACGGTAAAACTCGACCAAGCCACCAAGGTTTTCAGCACGTTCTGTGAAGGACTGATGGTTGATGGAACTGTTACGAATGAACGTCAAACCAACATGAGATTTTTTAACATCAACTGTCTTAGACACAACGAATTGTGAGTATAGCCAAGCTGCTTTTGCACGTTTAATGGGCGTTGATTTCAGGATTGTCCAGGAACCCACGTCTTGATATCCAATTTTCTGACCTTTTTCCCAATAGGGACCATGCGGGGAAGGAGCCATACGCCAAAGAGGTTTGCCATTGGCATCAACAGTATTGTTTCCTTCTGATTGAGGTTTCACCATGTCAGCGGTAAAAGCTGTGTACCAGAAAATTTGCTGAGCCACATTTCCTTGCGAGAGCGCTGGCAATGATTGGTAGAAATCATAGGATGCTGCACCTGGAGGTGCATATGCCCGCAACCATTCATCCCACTTGCGAATGGCATAAACTGCAGCTGGACCATTTGCAGCACCACCACGAGACACAGAGGCGCCCGTAGGATTACAGGTGCCCGCTTCCATGCGAATGCCCCATTCATCAATTGGCACACCGTTTGGCTCACCTTTTGACCCTGCTCCGGCCATGGATAGCCAAGCATCTGTCATACGCCATCCGAGATCTGGCGCCCGCTTTCCGTAGTCCATGTGACCGTAGATCACTTTTCCATCGATTTTTTTAACGTCTTTTGAGAAAAATTCAGCAATGTCCTCGTAAGCGGACCAATTCACAGGAACGCCCAGTTCATAACCATATTTTGCTTTAAAAGCTGATTTTAGATCTTCACGATCAAACCAGTCTTTGCGGAACCAATATAGATTTGCAAATTGCTGGTCAGGGAGTTGATATAATTTCCCGTCTGGACCAGTCGTAAACTGTATGCCGATGAAATCGTCAAGGTCCAGCATCGGATTGGTAACATCTTTACCCTCGCCCGCCATAAAGTCAGTA
>JAESPT010000071.1 GCA_016765515.1 Sneathiella sp.
AGTACGGTGATTGGCGTAGAAGCCCTCGTCCGTTGGCAGCATCCGCAAAAGGGCCTCCTGTTTCCTGACAGCTTTATTCCTTTAGCGGAAGATTCAGGGTGCGTTGAACCCTTGACACGGTGGGTTCTGGACGTCGCGATTAAGCAAGGAAGCAAATGGCTCAAACAGGGACACCGGTTATCTGTCTCTGTCAATGTTTCCGCGCTCATTCTTCACAATCCAATTTTTCCGGACATTGTTAATCGGTTGTTGGAGCAGTCTCATTTTCCATCGGAACTCCTAAAACTCGAGATAACTGAAAGTGCCATTATTTCTGACGTGGTTCGGGCGACAGATGTTGTCACTCGTCTACATGAATTGGGCGTAAAAGTTTCAATCGACGACTTTGGCACCGGATATACATCCCTCGCCTACATCCGAAAATTACCGGTCGATGAGATCAAGATTGATAAAAGCTTTGTTCTGAACATGAACACAATCTCTGATGATGCGGTCATTGTCCGCACATTGCTTGAGTTAGCGCGTAACCTCGACCTTTCAGTGGTTGCAGAGGGCGTGGAAGACAGAGAGACTTGGTATATGTTGGCCGGACTAGGATGTCACGTCGCGCAAGGATATTACATGAGCCGACCTGTCGATATCGAAACTCTGGAAACCTGGTTGAAACACTCTCCTTGGGCCGGTTCCCACTAAAAGCCAGGAAACACTTACCTGCATTTGACGCTACACTCTGTTGATTATTCGGCAACAAACATCTGTTTGACCTGACAATTCACTCCCTGATACACTTCTTTCAGGCATCCTTAATTTGTCGTTCAAGATTGGATTTCACCGAAAGATACGACAAATAATCAAAAAAACAATAAAGGGATAGAAATGAGCAAATTCGGTCCAGATGTAATCCTTGACGAAACCGCATACATCCATCCAACGGCGCTGATTTACGGTAAAGTATCCATTGGTAGAGGCGCGTCTCTATGGCCTTATTCGGTCATACGATCAGAAGTGCGGGAAGTCGTTATTGGCGAATATACCAACATTCAGGACTTCTCTATGCTTCACATCGGCGATAATACCGGCACATATATTGGATCGCATTGTTCTATAACACATCATTGCACGATACATGGTTGCACTATCGGGGATAATTGTCTTATCGGAATTAATTCAACGATCATGGACGGCTGCGTTATTGGCGATAACTGTATTATTGCCGGTCACACATTTTTGAAAGAAGGCACCATTATCCCGGATAATTCCATTGTTATGGGAACACCGGGGAAAGTTATTCGGACACAAAATAATTATGCCCGCTGCCGAATGAATGCTTTCATGTATTTTAGAAACGCGTTGGCCTATGCTAAGGATGAGCATCGCGAATGGGCCAGCGAAACATGCTTGGGCGAGGCAGGTGCTGAAATCAAAAGGCTTCAAATCGAACAGCAAAAAATTGAGGCAGAGGAAAATTCTCTACTAACGGAGTAAATATGACAGAAATGCAAAATCCCTACCTGATGTTTCTTGGTGATGTTGGTGACCAATTAGGCGCCAAGACAGCTCAAGGTATCGTTGACTGGCGACCAGAATGGTGCCTTGGTCAAATGCGACTTGAAGGGTGCAAGGCCGATCTGGGGATCAAAGACATTTCTATTGAGGACAGCATAAAGTCCGGCGCAAAAACGATGGTCATCGGCATCGTCAATTCGGGCGGTTACCTACCCTCTCATTGGACATCCAAGATCATTGACGCAATGGAAGCAGGCCTTGATATCGCCAGCGGACTTCACATTCGGCTCTCGGATATTCCTGAAATAAAGGAAGCCGCGGCACGCACGGGCAGAAAACTATTTGATGTTCGTCATCCAGATCAGGAAATCTCTGTTGGCAAAGGAATCCGCCGTACAGGAAAACGTCTGCTAGCTGTTGGAACCGACTGTTCAGTTGGCAAAATGTATACCGCTCTAGCCGTAGAAAAAGAAATGAAAGCCCGCGGTATGGATGTTGGGTTTTGTGCGACCGGTCAAACGGGTATTTTCATTGCAGGTCAAGGCATTTCCATTGATGCGGTTGTTGCCGATTTTATTTCTGGCGCAGTAGAACTACTGTCTCCAGAAAACAAACCGGATCATTGGGATATTATCGAAGGTCAAGGTTCTCTATTTCATCCATCCTTTGCCGGCGTAAGCTTGGGGTTATTGCATGGCGCACAGGCCGATGCTCTGGTTCTTTGTCATGAACCGACACGCCTTCATATGCGCGGCACACCTCACCAGCCTCTTCCAGATTTACAAGACTGTATGGATCTCAATCTGAAAACAGCACAACTCACAAATCCAAATGCAAGGTTTGTCGGCATAAGTGTCAATACCTCGACCCTAACAATTGAAGAGGGGGATAAATACTTGCAAGAACTGGCGACAAAATTCAACCTTCCTTGCGAGGATGCCTATCGGACTGGTGTTGCAAGCATTGTTGATCTACTCCAATGACAAAACGCATTCTGGAGGCCACTCAGGAAAGCTGGCCGATTCGTGGCAGTTTCCGAATAAGCAGAGGTGCTAAGACAACAGCTGATGTTGTGGTCGTTAAAATCAAAGAAGGTAATGTCACCGGCTTTGGGGAATGTGTTCCCTATCCTCGTTACGGTGAAAGCTGTCATTCAGTGCTCGGAGAAATTTCTACGGTTCGCGATGCGATAGCCCATGGAGCAAGTCGAATGGACCTGCTTACGCTCATGTCTGCGGGTGCAGCACGTAATGCCGTTGACTGTGCCTTATGGGATTTGGAAGCAAAACTAACGGGTAAAAGTATCGGTGAAATTGCTGGCATCCAAACGCCTGGCCCATTGATTACGGCTTATACCTTATCGCTTGATACTCCAGAAAAAATGGGGGCTGCCGCTACGAAGCAGGCTCACCGCCCCTTGATGAAATTAAAGCTTGCAGGAGAATATGACCTGGAGAGGGTCACAGCCGTCAGAAATGCCGCACCGAAATCCAGATTAATCGTAGATGCCAATGAAGCTTGGACATTGGATATGATGGAAGAGTATTTTCCGAAAATGGCTGATCTCGGGGTTGAGCTTATCGAACAACCACTTCCTGCGGGCGAAGATCTAGCTTTGAGTGATATGGTGCGCCCCGTGCCGATCTGCGCGGACGAAAGCAGTCATGATACATCGACACTGGACCAAGTTGCGCCTCTTTACGATTACATAAACATCAAACTTGATAAAACCGGCGGCCTGACAGAAGCCCTCTTGCTGGCAGAAGCGGCTCGCGATTTTGGCCTTGGCATCATGGTCGGGTGCATGCTTGGCACTAGCTTGGGCATGGCCCCAGCCATGGTACTCGGCGGATTTGCAAGGTTTATTGATCTGGATGGCCCGCTTCTGTTGGAGAAAGACAGACGGAACGGCATCCACTTTGACGGAAGCGTCATGCATCCTCCGAAAAAAGAACTGTGGGGATAATTCTTCGTCCTACCTGAAATTATGCCCGTGTATCCACCCAACAATGGAATGGCAGTGCCCCTTTGTCACATGGGTAACTTTATGAAGCCAATAAGCCGGGAAAACAATCACTGTCCCCTGCGCCCTCATACCGTCCCTATTTGCGTCGGGGACATTGTGCAAAACCACATCGCCGCCTTCATAGCTTTTAGGATCAGAGAGTTGCACAATAAAGCATAGTTTTCTCGAGGATGTGATGGAAGGTCCCAAATCGACTTCCCATGTTGCTTCTTTCCCTGTCCCTTTGCTACGGCGCACAAGCCATGGCATATCATCGGCAGGAAAACCCGTTAGCTCAAAACGCCAGTTTTCGGCATTGACCTGACTAACGCCGAAGCTTACCTGATCCAACGGATAGGCATTTTTCCCAAGGACTAATGGCTGTCGTTCTACATGCGAACAAGCTTTCACATCAGGAAAAAGTGCAATATTTCCAGGGCCCGATGGTAATCGTTTATCCCAAGCTTTTCCGTTCGCTTGAGCAGCAATTTGAGCGCACTCTTGAGGAGAAAAAACAGGCCAATGCATGGTAAGAGACACATTAGTATTCCGCATCGGCAGAAGAGACATCTTATTCAACCTATTCTCCTTTATCGAAAGCTCGGGCCGTGAATCCAGCCAACAACTACTTTTCTCTTTCCCGTAGTCATTGGTGCGACACGGTGAAGCCAAAAAGCAGGAAAGACAATCAATGTCCCTTTACCTGTGAGTTCTCCTCTGTTTTTCTTCAACCGATGAAAACCCAGATCTCCCCCTTCATACTGATCGCCGTTTGTTAGCTGCAGTGAAAAACCCAGTTTTCTGGAAGCTGTTGCAGCCTGTCCCAGATCAACATGCCAATCATTGTGATCGCCCGTCCGGCAATAATTCATAACCCACGGCATGTCATCATCAGCAAAACCACCAAGATCAAACCGCCAGAGTGATGAATTGGCGATGCTTATTTGCTGTGCAATTCTATCAAGTGGGAAACCATCTGGTTCAACCGGAATTTTTTGTTGAAAATTACTACGATACTCTTTTTCAATAGTGAAAACACCTTTACCGGCATGCCCACCAATCAAAGCCTCTTCCCATTTATCTTCTTCCAAAGAGTCAAGAATGCGGTCACATTCTTCTTCAGTAAAAGCTTGATTTACATAAACGGATACCGTGCTGTTATTTCGCAGCGGTGCCGACGGCATAACTATCATAACAAACCTCCCAGACGGCTTTCCAAAAAAGAGATGCATCACCCTCAAGTAACATCGCTTCATTTATGTGATAACCGTCACATTATGTGCAGCCTAATTCATTTTTCGGTCACTTGCCAACAGTTTTAAAGCGGGAATAAAATCTCCCAAATTCGCTATATAACTTCGACGTAGGGTCAGTCTTTTATTGACGAGAAAAGAATGTGGATTATTTGAAAAGAATCTTCATCAAATGATCCCTCACCTTCCCCGCTTATACTAAGGATGTATATTCCCCACTTGAGGATTAACTCACGCACAGAAGGGAAGCATTCTTTCGATTGTTGACTGAAACGAAGAAGCAAACGTGCTAAACAGAAAAAAACAAAAAATTATCGCTGCATCGGCACTTGCGGACAGAAAGAAAATCAATGTCTATACCAACAATAAATAACCGCGACCTTTCCTTCCAACTCCACGAAATGCTGAAAGTCGAAGACCTGACCGAACGGAAGAGGTTTTCAGATCATGACCGTGATGTCTTTGACGCCGTTATTGAAACTGCAACGAATATGGCTGCGGATTTATTTGAACCTCACAATCAGAAGGCCGATGCAAATGAGCCAACATTTGATGGCGAGAAAGTTCATATCATTCCGGAAGTACAAGTCGCATTAGACGCTTATTTAGAAGCCGGTTTCATTGGTGCTCAACACGATTATGACGTTGGCGGCATGCAGTTACCTGCAACTGTTGCCATGGCATGCGGTGCAATCTTTAATTCTGCCAATGTTGGTACATCCGGCTATCCCTTCTTGACCGTTGGTGCGTCCAACGTCATTCGAACATTCGGAACGGATGAGCAAAAAAAGACTTTCATGGAACCGATGATTGCTGGCCGGTTTTTTGGAACCATGTGCCTGTCTGAACCGCAAGCCGGCTCGTCTCTCTCTGACATTAAAACCAAAGCAGTTGCACAGGGAGATGGCACCTACCGGCTCAGCGGAAACAAAATGTGGATTTCCGCTGGTGAACATGACCTGTCTGAAAACATAATCCATCTTGTACTTGCAAAAATCCCAGGCGGTCCAGAAGGTGTTAAAGGGATATCTCTGTTTATCGTCCCCAAAATTCTCGTCAATGACGACGGTTCTTTAGGGGCTCGAAATGATGTGAGCCTTGCAGGCCTCAATCACAAAATGGGATATCGGGGAACGACAAACACACTCCTTAATTTTGGAGAAAAAGACGGCGCTGTTGGATATTTGATTGGTGAGGAACATAAAGGCCTGTTTTATATGTTCCATATGATGAACGAAGCCCGCATCGGTGTCGGACTGGGCGCCGTCAGCCTTGGTTACGCAGGCTATCAATACAGCCTTGACTATGCACGTAATCGTCCGCAGGGCCGCCATCCCGACGGTAAAGACGCCTCAGCAAAGCAGATAATGCTGATCGAACATGCAGATATTCGCCGCCTTCTACTTGCTCAAAAAGCTGCTGTTGAAGGAGGACTGGCTCTTTGCCTGTATGCGGCCCGACTGGTTGATGATGAAAACACTGCACCCGAGCCAGAAAGTCGAAAAGAAGCCTCCCTCCTACTCGATACACTGACACCAATTGTTAAATCATGGCCCAGTGAATTCTGTCTTGAAGCAAATAAACATGCCATTCAGATTCTCGGAGGATATGGCTATACGCGGGACTATCCAGTGGAGCAATATTACAGGGACAATCGACTAAATCCCATTCATGAAGGGACCCACGGCATTCAGGGCCTGGATCTACTGGGGCGAAAAGTAATGATGAATGACGGTGCTGGTTTCAAATTACTGGGCAAAAAAATATCAGAAGTCACCAAATCGGCCCGCGATATCCCCAATCTTGTCCAATTTGCTGACAGCCTTGATACGGCATTCGCTCGTATTGCTGACGTTACTCTCTCTATTGGCAATGTCATGC
>JAESPT010000072.1 GCA_016765515.1 Sneathiella sp.
CCGGACACGATCGAGAAAGCGGTTAACTTCCTGGTCAAGACTACCAACTTCCTGAGATAGGTCTGTTGCCACCTTCTGAACCTGAGTTGCCGACTTTCCAGTTAACGCTGCAGCTTCATTCACGGAATTAATATTTTGCGAGACTTCCTGCGTGCTTTGGGCTGCCTGTTGAATACTCCGGCTGATTTCACCCGTGGCTGCCCCCTGTTCCTCAACAGCGGACGCGATACTGGTGGCAATTTCGCTGATCCGTCCAATCGTTGAGCTAATTCCGCCAATAGCCCCTACTGCATTGTTCGTCTCCGTCTGTACAGCATTAATCTGCGATGATATTTCTTCCGTCGCTTTGGCTGTTTGTGACGCAAGGTTTTTAACTTCACTAGCCTCAACAGCAAATCCCTTACCCGCATCTCCAGCTCGCGCTGCTTCGATCGTTGCATTCAACGCCAGAAGATTTGTTTGGCCTGCAATATCATTAATCAGACCTACGACATCACCAATTTTGGAAGCGGCTTCACTCAGACTGGTCACCATCTCATTGGTACGCTTTGCCTCCGATACCGCGTCACTTGCAATAGAGGCAGCTTGGCCAACTTGTCGGCTAATTTCATTAATGGAAGAAGAAAGCTCTTCTGTTGCAGAAGCAACCGAATTTACACTTGCACTCGCTTGATCAGAGGCAGTTGCCACTGTTTCAGATCGAGAACGGGTTTCATCTGCCGTTTGAGTCATGCTTTGAGAGGTAGAGGACATTTGGTCTGTTGCCGCAGCAAAATTTTCAACAAGATGCTGTACACTGCCTTCAAAATCATCGGCAAGCTTATTCAGTTCAGCCCGGTTCCTGTCTACAGCCTCTTTCTCAAGACGTTCTTTTTCTTCCTGGGCTCGTTGTTCCGCTTCTTTGGCTTCGCGTTCCGCACGTGCCTTATCTGCTTCACGGCGCTGACGTTGTTCTTCGGCTTCCGCCCGGGCCACTTCCGCGTCTTTAGCGTTATCGCGGAAACCGATAAGCGCATGCCCCATCTCGGCGATTTCGTCAGAGCCGAGCACGACAACCTTTGTATCAAGATCGCCGTCAGCAATTTTTCGCATATCTTCGACAAGACGATTCAATCGTCGCATCAGACTCCGTCCAACGTATAACCAGGCAATAAGAAGGGCAATAATAACACTTGAGACTGAAATTGCCCCAAGCTGGATTTTTCCCATGTCAATTTCGGCACTGGTTTTCTCTATGGTTTTGCCTGTTTCGGCCTGGATGTCAGCAATGACTTTTTCCACATTCTTGGTCAAATCATTCGCAGCTGATGTAATTTCCACAACTGTTGCATCTGCATTCTTAATGGAATCCATGTATTTGCGACGCATTTCGAACAAACCGTTTTCAGCGTCAGCAATATCAAACATTCCGAGGACTGCTTTAGTCAGTTCTTGCTTGCCCTCAAAATCAGGCAGCAGCAATGACATCCGTAAACGTGTTCCATAGATCGTAAAAGTTTCTTCCAGTGCCATTGCTCTGGTTTCATCACCCACTGTGGCGAGTTGATGCATAAGCCCTGCCACCATGTTCATGTTGATCTGCAAGGTCATCGCCTTACTTAACGCAACCATGTCCTCGCCGATTATACGATTCAGGCCATCTTGAACGACTTGGATGTCTTTTTCAGCGGTAAGCGCTATTGCTTCCACACTGACAATTGAACGTAAATTGTCAATGTAGGGCTCAATAATGTCATTTACCTTTTGATGATTTTCACCAATTTTTTCATCCAGCATCAAAGACTGTGCTGTATAATCCAGTCGGGATTTTATCACGTCATTCAGTTCAATAAAACTTGCTGCCATTGTCGCAACACTCAACTGAATTTCAGAGACAATCTCTTCATCCACACCAATTTCATAAAGTTCAGCAACGCTTTGATCCAAAGCATCCAGATAGACACGACCTGCCTGGTTTTCTTTTTCAAGTTCAGACTGTTTAGATGCTTTCAACGAGGAGGGAGCGACCGCAACGACCGATTTCGCATTTTCAGAGAGACGCTGTGCCGTTGACATGGACTGAAGGGTTGTTCCAGTTACGGACTGTAGTGTGTCTCCAAGACTGGTGAATAAAACCCAGCCAACAGTACCGGATACCAGTGTCAGTAGAGCAATTGCACCAAAAGAAGCATAAAGCTTGGTCCGAATACCTGCCTTGGCCGATTTCCGAGGCTTGTGCTTGGAAGATTTTTCTTGTCTCTTATTTCTATTCTTTAGATTTAATACTTTTGGCAAAGTAAAAGACATTATTCATTCCCTAACATAAGCAGCATATCGGATAATAACTGTGTAAATATTCCGAGTTATTTATTTTTTTAAAGAAAATAGACTGTATTCATTACTAATTAGTTCACAAATACAGTCATTTTCGAATTTCAGCAGGATTACCCTGTTCTCACACGCTTAAGAAAGCGAGAGACTTCCTGATCAAGGCTATTCACCTCTTTGGAAAGTTCTCTTGCAACATCCTGAACCTGCGACGCTGATTCCCCAGTAACAGCAGCTGCCTGGTTCACAGAACTGATATTCTGAGAGACTTCTTGAGTACTCTGTGCTGCCTGCTGAATACTTCGACTAATCTCGCCCGTCGCGGCCCCCTGTTCTTCAACGGCAGAGGCAATACTCGTCGCAATTTCATTAATCCGCCCAATCGTCGTGCTAATTCCGCCAATAGCGCCCACGGCATTATTCGTCTCTTCCTGGATTCCTCTGATCTGATCAGAAATTTCCTCCGTCGCACGAGCCGTCTGAGACGCCAGATTTTTAACTTCGCTCGCCACTACGGCAAATCCCTTCCCGGCATCACCTGCACGCGCCGCCTCGATTGTTGCGTTCAATGCCAGCAGATTTGTTTGACCCGCTATGTCGTTAATCAGTCCGACTACATCACCGATTTTAGCGGCTGCTTCATTTAGACTGATCACCATGTCGTTCGTACGTTCTGCTTCCGAAACCGCCTCACCGGCGATCGACGCAGCGCGCCCAACTTGACTGCTGATCTCGTTAATAGAGGACGCGAGTTCTTCTGTCGCAGATGCAACTGAATTTACACTAGCGCTCGCCTGGTCAGATGCACTTGCCACTGTTTCAGAACGAGCGCTGGTTTCATCGGCCGTTTGAGACATACTCTGGGAAGTAGAGGTCATCTGAGCTGTTGCTGCAGAAAAACTTTCAACCAAATGCTTTACGCTACCTTCAA
>JAESPT010000073.1 GCA_016765515.1 Sneathiella sp.
GGACAGTAATGGCCGAAATATACGGCACTAGCGCCCAACCCCCAGAAAGAGTGCGACGGCGGGAGGGTTCCGCCGTCACTTGCTCTTGAGAAGCTGTGTTCTCTTTCATGACAATAATTCGTCAGGAAATTAGTTGAAGTTTACAACAAGGTTTGCTGCTGCCAGAGCATCAACCCGTGCTTTGGTCCAACCTGCTTTAAACTCATCTTTCGATGGGTTTGTCGCTTTGTAGGCTGCATAGGATTTAGCAAGCACGTCCTGGCGTTTAACCAATGTATCCTGATGTTTTTGTGCTGAATCGGACCATTTTCCAATTTCTTTGAAATATTTCACTGAACCTTCGTGATACGGCAAAATCCATTCAAAATTCTGGTTATCGATGTTCCAGCCTTTGGCGCCAGGAGCATTGTCTTTAAACCCATCAAAATTTTCGACCATTGCTTTTGTCAGCGTGTACACTTCATCTGCGGACTGGCTCGCATTCGTTACCAGAATTGGATAAGGGTAACCAGCACCGATCCAAGGTTTGTCTTTGCTCATTTCAGCGCCAACAGTTGCCTTAACAGGTGAGAAGTATGGTGCCACATCATTCATGCGTTTCCACGCAGCACTATCGGTCGTGGGGAGGGAAGCCCAAGTGACACCACGCGGACTTGCTGCCAAACGTTTGATGTGGGGAGAGACTGTTGACGAAAAGGCTGTGTCGATTTGGCCGTTGATGACACCGTCGATTGAGTCTTTAAAGCCAGGGAATTCAACTTTTTTTACATCATCCCATGTCAGACCACCATATGCCAAAAACGCAGTAGCTGCTATATTCAGGGCGTCAGAACCGCGGACCCAGGCAACACGTTTCCCTTTCAAGTCGCTCAGTTTTTCAATGCCAGCATCTTTTGCGATTGCGAGACCAAGACCGAAGGAGCCCTTGGACGTCATGATGACGCGAAGAGGCTGCGGACCCCAGCTGGCTGTTGCAAATTGCATAACACCTTCTTGGCCGAAATAACTGGCGATACCGCAGGCACAGTATCCTGCCTTACCAATTTTCAGCGGGGTCATGCGAGAAATGTCGTTTTTACCAGGAAGAACACGAAGGGACGTGCCAAATTCATTTTTCAGAACGTTACCAATGGCGACGGCCTGAGCATAACCACTTGATGTGGTGCCATATGCTGTCCAAATCATTGATTTTGGAAGGCCTTCAGCAGAAGCTGGAGAAGCAAGGCTGACAGCGGCCAGGCCAACTGTGACGGCGATACTTTTTGAGAGTTTTTTCTTTATTGAAATATGCATTATTTTCTCCCGTTGGATTACTAAATGGGGGTTGTATTTGTTTGCGGTGCCAATGCGGAGCGCATTCTGCATAGTGGAACGGTGTTCTGCAAGTACAAATTCAATTTAAATTCATGAGAGAATGTAACTTCATTTTTATTGCATATAAAGAAGGCACAAAAGTGGTTGTAAGTCTTTACCATAAAAGGAAGTTATCGCGTTGATGACGCACAAAAAAACTCGCCACGATACAAAATAGACCGTGACGAGTGATTTTAACTATCTAGAAATCGCGGGTTTGATTTCTACGTAAGGAGCTGACCGTGGTGACGTCGATCCAAAAAATAGGCCATCACTGAAGCAGATCCAGCTAATAATAAAGCGGCCAAGTCTAATTGAATGTCGCTGAACGGAATCAGGTCCCCGCCGCCAGGAGTTGCCAAGCATAGGCCTCCTGCCAGAATTAATCCTCGAATGGGCCAACCTAGAATAGCATGTCGATGTAAATTTCCGACACCCATTAAATAGCCCTGAAGAGCACTGGCAATCAGAATTACCCCGCCGACTGCTTGTACAAAAACCAAAGCCGTTCGGGAAAGTTCTCCCTGCAGGATAAACGCCGGATCCAGAACAAAGAAAAAGGGTACGAAATAGATGATCGAACCAAGTCTCATTGCCTCCAAACCTGTTTTCATTGGACTAGCCCCTGCAATTGAGGCTGCGGCAAAAGCTCCAAGCGCAACAGGGGGCGTAATAAATGACACCATGCCCCAATAGAGAATGAAGAGGTGGACCGCCATTGGATTCAAACCACCTTGTATCAACGCTGGCGCCAATACAATTGCCAAGAAAATGTAGGCAGCTGTAACGGTCATCCCGATGCCCATAACGAAGCTTGTAATTGCTCCCATCAGCAACAAAATAAGGATGTTTCCACCGGCTATGAAGATCAAATCATTGACAAGAGTTCCTGCCATTCCCGTGATGGAAAGGGCACCCACAATCAAACCGACACCCACCAGAATAGCCGCGATTTCAGCAAGTAATTTCCCTGTGGCTATAATGAAATTGACGAAATCAGACATTTTCCATCTGGTGTGTGGAAATAGCTGATTGATTGCGATCAGGAGTACAGTCGCATAGAACGGAGCCAATACTTCCTGTTTCAAATATACCAGCATGACAACGAGCAAAATAAACACCACAATAAAGTGCCAGCCTTGAAGCATAGTGTCTTTTAGGCTCGGCAGTTTATCACGGGGAATACCCGGCATTTCGTTTTTTGCGGCAAAAGCATCAATTTGGATGAATAAAGCAAGATAGTAGAGAACAGAAGGTATGATTGCAGCGACAGCTATTGTGATGTAGGGGACGTCGAGAAATACAGCCATTATAAAGGCTGTGGATCCCATGATAGGAGGCATTAGGACGCCGCCTGTAGACGCACAAGCTTCAACCCCGGCAGAGTATTCACGTGAAAAACCGGTTTTGCGCATGGCCGGTATGGTCAGAACACCCGTTGTGATCACATTGGAGATAACACTTCCACTCATGGAGCCCATGAGGCCACTGGAAAAAATTGCAACTTTGGCAGGTCCGCCTCTTACATGCCCGAGCAGGGCAAAGGCAAGATTAATGAAAAAGGTGCCACCGCCGGTTTGGGTGAGGGCAACGCCAAATATCAAAAATCCAATCACCAGATTTGCCAAAGCTTGCATCGGTATACCGAGCATACTTTCAGCGCTTAAGGTGTGATACGCCGTTGTATCCGCCAAAGAGCTTGAAAGGCCTGATATCGGGCCAGGCATTATATCGGCATAAAGTGGATACA
>JAESPT010000074.1 GCA_016765515.1 Sneathiella sp.
AACTGACATCCTACCAAAAAGCGTTCCGAACTTTAAGATTAACTGCTGAGCACATTGACAACAAACGATCTAACAATCGAGCCGAGAATTCACTTCTTCCAGTCCGGCGACGGGAACGATAAATGCAGAAGTTTAAGTCTCCGGGATCATCCCAAAGGTTTCTAGATAATCACTCAGCCACCTACAATATTTTCTATGTTCAACGTCACTTAATCAATCGAAATTACTTGAAGCAATATCGTGCCGAAGCTTTTAACGTGTGGGCGACTGCAAGCGCTACTGCCTGAATATTACTGCTGAGAAATTTCTGTACCTAAAGGAAGTTACTGTGACAATACCATCTGGCGAGGATTTGCTGCTCATTGTTTATCCTGACCTGCCTTTTTGATGTTCACGTGTGCACACGTATGCTAATGAAAAGCCAATTTTTTGCTGAACGGATCCTGAATGAAACTGATTGTTCTTGACCTGCCTCGAGACTTCAGCCAGGACGCCCTTGAAAATTTATTCAAAACCTATGGCAGTGTCACCACCTGTAACCTGATCATGGATGAAAAAACAGGCACCTCAAAAGGCCTCGGTTTTGTGGAAATGGCGCAAGGACAAGACGCTGAAATGGCTATCAGGGAATTGCATGGCAGCAAGATAGACAAAAGTAAGATCCGCGTTAAACCTGCAAACTAACCCAAGGCTCCGCCAATAATCTGTTCATCAGATAACCGTGATCGTTTCATTATCCGTTTCTTTGCTGAAACCGGACGAGCCTGAAATCGCAGAATTTTCAGAGGAAGCAGGTTATATATATTAGTTTTTTCTTTTCTATTGAAATTGTGTAAGAACATGCGCAAAATAGGTCGCTACGGATCCCGTCGAATAACAGGCATTACATTGACAATGGAAATTTCTCAATGAGTGACGCACCGCTATACAAATCGCCGCCCCTCGGCACAAGCAGCGCTCTCCGTATAGAAAAATCCACATTCCTGAATACGTTGCTCAATACAATGGTGGACGGCGTGATCGTCATTAATGACCGGGGTGTTATCCAGTCTCTAAATAAAGCTGCAGAAAAATTATTTCGCTATGAAGAGCACGAGGTGATCAATAAGAACATCAAAATGCTCATGCCCCATAAATATGCCGCGGTCCACGACAGCAATATTTCCAATTATCTTGCAACATCTGAAGCCAAGATCATTGGAATTGGGCGAGAAGTGCAAGCTTTAAGAAAAGATGGCACTGTGTTCCCCATGGACCTATCCGTCAGCGAGTTACCAGTTAGAGAGGGACTTTTTTTTGCCGGTATTATTCGAGACATCTCAGACCGGAAAAAAGTGGAAATGGAACTTCATGAGACACTGCAAACTCTGGAAGAGCGCGTTGAGGAGAGAACACTTGAATTAAAAAAAGAATTAAGAGTTAGGCTGAGCGCAGAAAAGTTCGCGCTAGAACGCCAAACGGAACTCGCGCATGTTTTACGAGTAAATACACTATGGGAACTTGGCACAACATTTGCCCACGAGTTGAACCAGCCTCTAACGGTTATTATGACCTACCTCCAGGGGTTAATGACGAAAAATGATCTTGAATTCCTGGAGAAGAAAGAGCTTGCCACAGATCTGGAACGTATCCTGAAACATGCCCAATTAGCGAGCAAAATTGTCAACCGGTTTCGAGAGTATGTTAAGGGGAAAACGAGTGATTGGGCGCCATTTGATATCATCAATACAATCAATGAAACTCTGAATTTACTTTCCCAGGAACTGATCAAGGTAGGTATAAAAGTGGATGTTGTTGGGAGCGACGGTCAATTGAATTTAATGGGAGATACTGTCCAGATACAACAGGTCTTGGTTAATTTGATCAAAAATAGTATTGACGCCCTGGAAGAAAAAGGAGACTTAAATCCGAACAAAGACATTGCGATAGCACTAAACCAGACAGCAACGACTATCCAGATTTCTGTCATTGACAACGGTATCGGTTTCAGCGAATGCGACGGTGATTTTGATAATGCTAATTTTGCATTCAAGGCATTCTATACGACAAAAAGAACTGGTCTGGGCATGGGGCTTGCGATCAGTCAATCCATTATTGAAGCCCACGCAGGTAAAATATGGATGGATGAAGAATTCAAAAACGGCGCCAAAGTAAATATCCTATTGCCCCGGAACCTGCCTGCCAACTCTGATAAGACGCAACGGGATGGGAATGTGTCTACTTTTCCCAAGTTATAAGGACACTCAGCAATGAATTCGACGGTTTATATTGTAGATGATGATCCTGGAATTCAAGAAGCCCTTATCTGGCTGTTTTCATCAATCAATCAAACAGCGCTTTCCTTTACCAATACGAAAGATTTTTCAGATGTCATTGACGGCATAGAAACGGGCTGCATTTTACTAGACGTCAGAATGCCCATTATGAGCGGCATGGAGTTTCAACAGATATTGATCGAAAAGAAGATCTCCCTCCCGATTATTTTTATTACCGGGCACGGCGATGTTCCTATGGCCGTTTCAGCGTTGAAGTCCGGCGCTTTTGATTTCATTCAAAAACCCTTTAACAACCAACAACTCATCGATACGGTTCTCAAAGCAATCCGATTGAGCGAAGATACGGCACAGGCAGAGATAAAACTAAAAGAAAAACAATCACAATTGAGCATACTCACCAACAGAGAGAGAGATGTGTATCAATTGATGGTACTGGGTCACAGTAACAAAGAGATGGCCCGACAACTGGACGTGAGCACCAAAACCATCGAAACACATCGGGCGAATATCATTAGGAAGCTCAATGTGAGAAACCTTTCCGAACTGATGCAGATTGATCGCATGGGAGAGGCCCTGCCTGTTGAAGATAATACGCCCACATCTGTCTGAGCTGCCGTTTGCATAAATCCCTTCTGACAGACCACTATCTCCAGATTAACTGAGAAATATCAGTGCATTCCACCAGATCCTCCTGATTTTTACCGACATCCCCCGGTAGTATTCTGGATTTACGCCGCCGCATTTTTTGCGCATTCTAAACATGCTTTACGCTGGGGGATTTGTTGTACTCCGATCTGTATCGATGTTGAGGATCCAGTTTGCCATGTCTCAAATGCTCTACACAAAGGCCTTACAACGGTACATGGGCAAGAACTTGTCTGGCGCAAAGAACACCTGCCGACGAATAAAAAAATCATCCGATTATTTTGGACATTCCACCTTTCTTCTGGGCTGTATTGCCAAAGATGAAAAGCAATGGAATCTGGCAATAACCCAGTTTAACAAATCGATAGCTGTCAAACCGGACAACTTCCTTCTGTATCGAAATTTGAGCGAAGTATATTCACACCAGGGTCACTATACCAAATCCATGAAGGCGTCGGAAAAATCCCTTCAATTGGCGGACACAGATGACGCAAAAGCACATTGTCTACGCCAGTTGGGAAAGATTCAGTATGATCTTTCACGGCTTGATGAAGCTCAGGACAGTTTTCAAAAATCGATTGCGTTCAAACCGGATGTCGCCGTGACCCATTACTTTTTGGGTGTGATTTTGCTTCAGACACTAAACGCCGAAAAGGCTGTTACGTCCTTTCGAAATGCTATTGAGTTGGGGATTGATACTGGCGGTGTCTATCGCGACCTTGGCAGAGCATTCATCCAAACGAACATGAAAGCGGAAGCTGTCTCAGCCTTGGAAAAATCAATCGAATTGTCGGGTCCTGACGAGAGTACCACCCATATGATCAACGCCCTGACCGGGCAGCAAACAGAGGCGCCGCCAGACAAGTATATTGAAAGACTTTTTGACGATGTTGCCGATAACTTCGAAGATCAGTTGATTACCGGTTTGAAGTATAATGTTCCCGCCAGAATATTAGCGCTGCTTCAACAGAAATCACTCCTGCAAGACCGCAAGTCTCATATACTCGATATAGGATGTGGCACCGGTTTGGTTGGACAGATATTGGCGCCCTGTTGCGAAACGCTTACCGGGGTCGATCTGTCTCGGAAAATGTTAAATATAGCGAAAGAAAAAGGTGTCTATTCGACTTTAACAAAGAATAATATTATCAATGAACTGCAAACAACAGATTTGACTGCTTTTGATTTCATCATTGGTGCAGATGTCCTTATCTATATGGGTAACCTGATGCCGTTCTTTGAAACACTGGGCCACACAAACCCCGTCAAAAAAAGCGCTACCGTTATTTTCTCATTGGAGTTATCGGCCAACGAAGACTATCAATTACTCCCGTCGGGACGCTACGCTCATAGCGAACGCTACATCGAACACTTATGCCGAGACTACGGATTCAGGATTGAATTGAAAGACGACACAGTCATAAGAACGGAACGGGGCATAAATGTCGATGGTACAATTTATTTTATTCAGCCAAGACAATCTTCGTAAAAGTCTGGGTCAGGACCCCTGGTAACCTGGTTGCGGGTGTTGCCACATTAACTTTGTCGCTCAGTAGTCGGCACTCGTCTAATCTCCCGCGATGCAAAAGATTTCATATTCACGGCATCGTTTCCCACACCACATCATTCAGCATGCTGTTTGGTTGTAGGCTCGTTTTACTCTGAGCTATCGGGATGTTGAAGATCTGTTGGCCGAAGAAACCTGGATATGTCCTACGAAACGATTCGACGTTGGATCCTAAAATTTGGCGCACCCATTGCTCGAAACCTGAGATCCTCTTACCCGGCACCCAATGATATTTGGCACCTGGATGAAATGGTCTTCGTTATGCGAGGAAAACGCCATTTTCTGTGGCGGGCGGTCGATAGCGAAAGCGAAGT
>JAESPT010000075.1 GCA_016765515.1 Sneathiella sp.
AGAAGTAGGGATCAAGCAGCAATCCTGTTTTTTCAGAGAAAAGTGCTTCCAATCCGGCTTCTTTCAACTCCTGGCACAGGGGCGATCCACGGCGATCCTGCCAGACGATAGCGTTATGAATTGGTTCCCCTGTTTCTCTATTCCAGATCACAGTTGTCTCTCGCTGATTTGTGATCCCTATGGCGGCAACATCTTTGATTGATGCTTGCGCTTTATCCAGGGCTGTCTGGATCGTGGAGAGAGTCGAATTCCATATATCTGCGGGGTCATGTTCCACCCATCCAGATTTGGGAAAATGTTGAGGGAATTCTTGCTGGCCGACGGCAATAATTTTTGTGGCCTGATCAAAAAGTATGGCGCGCGATGAGGTTGTTCCCTGATCGATTGCCAGAACATAGCGGGTCATCTTGGTATTCCTTCTCTCGGGCCGTGCTTTCTAATTTTCCTAAATGAAATGAAGATCGAGCCGGACAGTGTAAAAATTAGGAAAATAGATATTTCTCTATTTGAACAGCAAATAAACTTCATGCTGCTCTATGTGTCGATGGTTTTGACCGTGGCATTCTTCGTTATTTTAATGATGACATCATTTTCCGCGCACAGATCTTGCAGCTTTTTAGGAAGAGGTTTATCGGTCACCACATAGTCCATTTGTGTCATATGACCAATTCTGACAGGGGCGGACCTTTCCAGTTTCATGCTGTCCACAACTAAAATGGTTTGCCGAGCATTTTCAATAATGGCCTGTGCCACCTTCACTTCCCGGTAATCATAATCAAGGAGTGATCCATCTTCATCAATTGCGGAGCTGCCTATCACCGCATAATCAACTTTGAACTGTTTGATGAAATCCACGGTGGCTTCACCAACAACACCGCCGTCTGTCGGGCGAACAACACCGCCGGCGACAATGACTTCAAAATTGGGGGTTCCAGCGAGAATATTCACAACATTAATGTTATTTGTTATGGCAAGCATACCTTCGCGTCCGCGAAGGGCGACCGCAACTTGTTCTGTCGTTGTTCCAATGTTGATCAGCAAGGTGCAGTTGTCTGGAATGAGCGAAGCGGCCAGTATGCCGATACGCCGTTTTTCCTCAACGGCAAGTAAACGACGCGCTTCATACTCAAAGTTTTTAACGCCCGAGGAAAGGACAGCGCCGCCATGGACCCGTTGCAACAGGTCTTGTTCTCCGAGTTCATTGAGATCTTTTCTAATCGTTTGCGGGGAGACATTGAAAAGGACAGCGAGTTCTTCAACACCAACACGTCCGTCCTGGCGAAGCATATTCATTATGTCCGCCTGCCGGGGGCTAATTACATCCATTTGCCGCCTCATTTTGCTTTGTTTTTACTTGTCTTATTCTTTTACGCGAAACACAAACCGGGATCAATATAGCGCGTATTATTTTCGGTTTTTTACATTTGAAATAAAATACGAAAATTCGACTGAGAATTGCTGAGTTATATTTCGGTTGATCTTTTGTCTGGAGATGTTTCAAATAGAAATAGCGGAATACACACCATTTGCACGAAAGAATTAACGACATGCGTACTCGAAAAATCGCAGAATTTTCAGTCTCCAGTATTGGTCTGGGATGTATGAACCTTTCCTTTGGTTATGGGCCGGGCCCATCGGAGGAGTATGGAATTCGTTTGCTCAATCAAGCTTTGGATACCGGTTATACATTGATGGATACGGCCGCTCTTTATGGGTTTGGTTTGAATGAGGAGTTGGTTGGTAAGGCTCTTCGCAGTCGCCGGGATGAATTCATACTTGCCAGCAAATGCGGATTACGCCGAAATAAGGAAGGCGTTCGAGAAATCAATGGGCACCCGGACGTCATCCGGGAAACCTGTGAACAATCTCTGAGCCGCCTCGGAGTGGATGTGATTGATCTGTATTATCTTCATAGAATGGATAAGAACGTTCCAATTGAAGACAGTGTTGGCGCCCTTAAGGACTTGGTAAAAGAGGGAAAAATAAAAGAAATTGGATTATCTGAAGTCTCCGCTGAGACCATAAGGCGAGGCCACAAAATTCATCCAATCGCAGCGGTGCAAACAGAATATTCCTTATGGACCCGTAATCCTGAAATTGCAGTATTGGATACATGCCGGGAAATTGGCGCAGCCTGTGTGGCGTTTAGTCCGGTTGGACGAAAATTCCTGACAGGTACTTTGTTGGATGTCAGCAATTTTGATGCGGATGATATCCGTAAAAACATGCCAAGATTTCAGCCGGATCTGTATGAGAAAAACCTGGAACTACTGGAAGAATATTCAAACCTTGCAGAAGAGGCCGACTGCTCAATGGCCCAGTTGGCAATCGCCTGGGTGCAGGCGCAAGGGGAGCACATTATTCCAATTCCTGGAACAACATCCATTGAGCATATGATTGAAAATGCCGGTGCTGATCAAGTGCAAATCAGCGAAGATGTGATGACCTGTCTTGATGCTCTGATAAATCAAAATACAGTTCACGGTGGCCGGTATGATACTGGCGCTCAGAGTACTGTTGGCACAGAGGAATTTTCTTAACTAGATGTAGGCGGAGTTCTCGCTCCGCCTTTTTCGTTAACGGATTGCAAAGTTATGAGCCGATAATGCCACTGTCTTTTTTGGTGACAACAACCACAGAGGGTCGCGGTGGAAGATTTGGATTGAAGTCTGGCCAGCGGGTGGCGGGATCTTCAAAGGTGGAATTGCGATCAAATCCTGGAAAGGCTTTTGCTCCGTCTGAGGCTGGATGCTGAACCGCAAGGAAGAAAGCGGTATCATCCGGATTGAAGCAAGGGCCACACATTTCTGCGCCAATTGGAACACGGAAGAACATTTTACCGGTGCCGCGACGTTCGCCTTCTGTCTCCAGGGCCCAGATACCGTCTGCGGTTCCGGTTTTCGGCCAGTTTTTCCCCTGATCCGTG
This sequence comes from Sneathiella sp., assembly GCA_016765515.1. Classification (GTDB taxonomy): domain Bacteria; phylum Pseudomonadota; class Alphaproteobacteria; order Sneathiellales; family Sneathiellaceae; genus Sneathiella. The sequence goes on from JAESPT010000075.1 coordinate 2,927, forward strand.
GCAATCCAGAGACGCCCAAGCCCGTCAACCGCCGCATTGTCGGGAGACCCGAACCAACCGTTTTTGCTGGTTGCCTTGTTAAAGACAGCACCGTGTTCAGGCTTGGCCGGATTGCCGCCCTGAACAAGAATATCCCAGGTAGCCGTCAGTGAAGCATGATCATTGTCTGCCGGCGTGATTTCAACAATATGGCCGAAAGGGTTTTTCTCCCTCGGGTTAGCGGCGTCAACGGGATGTTTACTGCCGCGATGTTTGTTGTTCGTCAGACAAACATAAACTTTGCCGGTTTTCGCGTTTGGTTGAACATCTTCAGGGCGGTCCATTTTTGTTGCGCCAAGAAAGTCGGATGCTTTGCGTGCAAAAATTAAAACTTCAGCCTGGTTTTCAAATCCGTTCGCTGCAATAAGCGGGCCATTTCCAAAGGTGAGAGGAAGCCAGTCCAGAGAAGCGTCTGCATTGAAGCGAGCAACATAGAGGGTCCCTTCATCCAGCAAATCCATATTGGATTGACGGTTATTTCTATCCAGTTTGTCGCGTGTCACAAACTTGTAGAGATAATCCCCCCGTTCGTCATCTCCAGAATAGACGGCAACACGGCCATCTTTGTTAACAATGGTTTCAGCCCCTTCGTGTTTGAACCGGCCAAGCGCTGTCCGTTTTTTTGGAATGGAGGTCGGGTCCATGGGATCAACTTCCACGATCCAGCCAAAACGGTGGACTTCGTTTGGCTCCTTTGCAATATCGAAACGATCATAATGCGCACCCCAATTGTACCATTGACCCGGGATACCATAACGCTTCAGCATGTCGGCATTCTGATGAGATTGAGCCGCTTCCTTGTTCCAGAAATAGCCGTTGAAATTCTCCTCTGCCATGAGATAGGTGCCCCAGGGCGTTATCCCGCCCGCGCAATTGTTAAAAGTGCCAAAAACTTTGGTTCCGTTTGGATCTGCACTGGTTTTTACAAGGTTACTTCCTGCTGCCGGTCCGGAAAGCATCATTTCGGTCGTGGCGGTAATTCGGCGATTATATTTGGAGCTGATAACAGGAATCCATTTGCCATCAGATTTTCGGACTTCCACAACAGTGCCGCCGTGTGCAGCCATTTCCACATCAACAATTTCTTTGGTGGTATTTGCAAACATGGTTCTGTCTTGGCGGCCCAGTCCGGGGAACATCAATTCTTCATTGGTGTATTCGTGATTTACACAAAGAAGGCCGTGATCAGCCTGATCTTTCAACGGTATGAAACCAATAAAATCATTGTTGTAGCCAAATTGTTTTTCTTGAGATGCGCGGTTCTGACCGGTTGGGTCAAAGGCAGGAGAATCTTTAAAGAGCGCATCCCCCCAGCGCATTAGAATATCAGCGTTATATCCTTCGGCCACATGATGTTTTTCATCAACCCCATGGCTAATTTCTTTGAAATTAAAGGAGGCTTTTGCGCCAATAGCGATTGCATCGCTCGCGCCCAGAACGGATCCAAGGATGCTTGTTGTGCTGCTCAGTGCTGCAACAGCGAATACGCCCTTGAGGGCATGTCGACGATCCAGTCGCTTGTTAATAATATCTCCGAAAGTCGGGTTGTTGGAGGCGTTGCTTGTTTGATCTTCCGCAACTTCCATCAGGTGCGCACGCGTTTGATTAAATACAGTTTGTTCTGACATATGAAAGTTCCCCTGCTTCAGCAATCTCAATTTCTTCTATGTTACGTACCAGATACTAAAATTAGAATATTGCACTCATATGACGTGCATTAGATATTTATATACTACTTAAATCAACTATGTTTTCTGTTAAATCGAATTCTTCGCATATGAACTGCTGTTGTCGGCGAATTTTGCCGGTGCAATCGTTTCATGGGCCACTTTGCAAGGGCATAAACTTGCCATTTGTTTCCTCGCTATGAGAAATTGTGGGAAGTGGAATTTGAGCATCTTTCAAAATCAGGAAACTGTTTTTTTGAATCCTTGACTGGCCTTGAGTAATGAGGCGGTATAGTCACTTGCGGGCGTCGCTGTTCTCAAGCTTTCTGTTCCCATTGTTTCAACAATTTTACACTGCTGCATAACTGCAATACGGTCACACATGTGGGATATGACAGCCAGATCGTGGGATACAAGCAGATAAGTCAGACCTCGTTCCTTTTTGATGTCTGAAAGCAGGTTCAGGATTTCGGCCTGCACGGACACATCAAGTGCAGATGTTGGCTCATCCAATAAGAGAAGCTTCGCGTTCTGAATGAGGGCTCGGGCTATAGCGATACGCTGGCGCTGACCGCCGGAAAGCTGGTGGGGGTATCGGAACCGAAATGAGCTGCCAAGTCCCACATCCTTCAATGCCTGTTCAACACGATGATCGATGTCGCGAATTTTTTGTAATTTAAGGGGCTCGGATAAACATCGATCGACGGTATGTCTTGGATGCAAAGAGGCATAAGGATCTTGAAAGACCATCTGCACAGTTGTGTAAAACTTCTGATCTCTTTTTGCACCGAGGAGTTGGTTATTGACGGCCATGGATCCCGACCATTTCGGTGCCAGTCCTGTAATCGCTTTCAAGATTGTCGATTTTCCCGATCCGGACTCGCCCACGAGCCCAAAACTCTCCCCTTCCTTTATTGTAATTGAAACATCTTTTACGGCATGAAATGGCCCCTGTTCCGTGTCAAACCAAACGTCGAGGTTTTCCAAGGCCACCATATTTGACTTACTTGATTGCATTGACACTGTTCTCATTCAACCAGGCTGGATTGCGGTTCAAAGTCTGCAGTCTTTCCTGGGGATGTTCGATGGACGGAAGAGAGTTCAATAATCCTTTGGTATAGGGGTGGGTTGCCTGATGCAAATTAGCGGCATCACAGGTTTCAATGATCCGGCCACCATACATGATGAGAACCCGATCGCAGAAGGACGACACTAAATTGAGGTCATGGCTGATAAATAAAAGTCCCATGCCCCTGTCTTTGACCAATTTATCGAGAATTTCAAGAATACGCAGTTGGACTGTTACATCCAGTGCAGATGTTGGTTCGTCCGCGATAAGAATTTTCGGGTCAGGGATCAGCATCATGGCAATCATCACCCGTTGTCCCATGCCGCCAGATAGTTCGTGAGGATAGGCATGAAAGACGCGTTCCGGATCGGAAATTTGAACTTCTTCAAGCATATGAAGGGTTTTCTGCCTGGCTATTGATTTTGATACTTTATGGTGCAGGCGATAAGCTTCAGAAATTTGCGCTCCCACTTTTATAACCGGATTGAGAGAATATTTGGGATCCTGCATCACCATTGAAATGTGATGTCCCCGAATTTTCCGCATTTTCTTTTCACTTAAGTGAAGCAGATTTGTTCCATTATAGTCGATGCGCTTGGCCTTTATTTCTCCCGGATACTGGACAAGGCGGAGAATGGATCGGCCGGTCATTGATTTGCCGGAGCCGGATTCACCGACGATACCAACCCGTTCCCGGCCCAGTGAAAAACTGATGCCCCTAACCGCTTCGACGGTGCTGGTTCGTGTTTTGAAGCGAACCCAAAGGTCTTCCACGGTGAGCAGATTTGTCATGATTTCTGCCTTTTAGGATCGAGGACATCCCGAAGGCCATCTCCCAGAAGATTAAAGCCCAGACTGACAATGAAAATGGCCATGCCGGGCATGGTCGCAACCCACCAATAATCCAGAATGTATTTCCGGCCCGATGAAATCATGGCGCCCCATTCGGCAAGTGGTGGCTGGGCTCCCAGACCCAA
>JAESPT010000076.1 GCA_016765515.1 Sneathiella sp.
CCCCAGGCGTGCCGCCTAAGGAACGTAAACACTCCCGTCCGTTAAGCATTCAACAAATATTTGCAGCGAAGAAGAAAGACAAATCATCAACAACTGAATATGTGCCATCAGAAGTACAGCAACCTCCGCCAGTAACCGACGCGACTAAAACGCAAAATCTGGAAATTAGTGATAGCCAGACTGTGTCCAGCGAATTGTCTCCGGATCTGATCCCTGAAGAGATTAGTCTTTTGGCGACACCAAAGAAAGACAGCTCGAATGACGCGCCGCAGAGCGTCGCTTCACAGACTCTTGTCAAACGGGATGCCAAGAAAACAAGCGCACAGGAAGCATCCTTAACGTATCTCGCTGTTTCTATCGCTTCCTCACCTGTACCAAAGGTTGAAGATGTGGATGAGAATGGTACGATCGAAAATCAGGTTGCCCATAAAAACAATATGATGCGAGAAGCCATGTTAAGGCGAGTCAACCGTTTGAGGTGGTGATTTTCTATACCTTTACAGGTTTGTATAATTGCCCTACCTCATCCGATAGATCCCTAATTTCAGAAATTTGTACAGCGTCAAAATGGCCCCATTGGATACACGCATAACACTTCAGAAACATGCTGTTTTATACAGCTTCAGAAGATGCCCCTACGCCATGCGCGCCCGCGTCACTCTGCATTCCTCTGGGCAACCTGTGGAGTTGAGAGACATTCTCTTAAAAGACAAACCCGCACAAATGCTGGATGCCAGCCCTAAGGCCACCGTACCAGTTCTAATTTTGGAAGACGGTACTGTGTTGGATGAGAGCCGAGACATTATGTATTGGGCCGTCAGTGAATTTGATCCACAAAACTGGTATCCGGAAAATCCTAAATTACGCACTGAGATCAATCGTCTGATTGACGAAAATGACGGTCCTTTCAAATCCGCTTTGGATCGCTATAAATATCATGTGAGATTTCCTGAAAATTCAAGGCAGGAATATCGCCGCGACGGTGAAAAATTCTTGATGGCCTTGGATACTCGCCTTCTCAAACATGATTTTCTTGTACTAAATACAGCGACGCTGGCAGATGTGGCGATTTTTCCATTTGTCCGCCAATTTGCCAATAGTGACCGCGCCTGGTTTGATCAATCTCCCTATACTGCACTGCAAAAATGGTTGGACAACTGGACAACTTCTGACACGTTCAAACACCTTATGAAAAAGCGGAATATATGGAAACCAGACACCCATGGTCCGCTTTTTCCCGACCTCATTGAGGATGAAATGACCTAAATGGACGCACAATATTTTAAAGAAAGCGGTGCAACGTTTAGTGACTGCAAAACATTTCGCTATCGCCTTTGGCGCAAATGGAACAACGGCCCCACAGTCTCTTTCCTGATGCTCAACCCGTCAACGGCCGATGAAAATCGCAATGATCCAACCATTGAACGCTGCCATAGAAGAGCCGTTGCCATGGGATTTGGGGCTCTTGATGTGATCAATATCTTTTCTTTCCGGGCAACAGATCCAAAAGACCTTAAGAAGGCGACTGATCCAGTTGGTCCCGAAACCAATACGATACTGCTGGAGAGTGCCCGATCTGCGGATATGACAATATGCGCCTGGGGCAGTCATGGAGACCATAAAAACCGGGATCGTGAGGTTCGCCATTTGCTTAAAAGCAATGACATAGATGTTCATTTCCTGACACTGACGTCCAAGGGACAACCTGGACATCCTCTTTATATTCCCTATTCAAAAACACCTCAGCTTTGGACTGATTGTTAAGAGAAGACTCTGTTTATGGCCAAACTCTATTTTTATTATTCGACAATGAATGCCGGAAAATCCACGACACTGCTGCAGTCAAGCTTCAACTATGAAGAACGGGGCATGCGAACCCTTCTTCTGACAGCAGCTCTGGATGATCGATTTGGTGTGGGCACAATCGCCTCACGGATTGGACTTGAAGCAAAGGCAAATTTATTTCGCGATACAACAGATATTTTGAAAATGGTCAAAGAGGAACTATCCAGTCGTCCAATCGATTGCATTATGGTTGATGAAAGCCAGTTCCTCTCCAAAGATCAGGTTTTTCAACTCTCTGAAGTGGCGGATCAGTTACATATTCCCGTGCTTTGCTATGGCTTACGCACTGACTTTCAAGGCAACTTGTTTGAAGGAAGCTTGCACTTGCTTGCCTGGGCCGATGAGCTGCGGGAACTCAAAACCATCTGCCATTGCGGCAGCAAGGCAACCATGGTTATCCGAGTGGATGAGAAGGGTGATCCGATCAAAGAAGGTCAGCAAAAGGAAATCGGCGGAAATGACCGCTATGTGGCTTTGTGCCGGAAGCATTTCAAAGAGGCGACTTTTGGCTAGGGTCAGGATCTAGAGTTTCGTCTGCCGCCATTCAATAAATCCGCATATAGCCAACGACAACCAGCCACCGATCAGAAGAAGGCCTCCGGTTGGCGTAATATAATAACCAACGGCCTGACCTGTTTGCCCCAGATAATAAAGAGATCCTGAAAAAAGGAAAATACCGGCGACAAAAAAGCATCCCGCCATATTCCCAAAAATAGTCGCTTTTCCGCCATCTTTTGTAATGAATGCAATGGCGATTAGCGGGAACACGTGGAACATGTGATAGGTGAATGCGGTGCTATAAAAACGTCGAAACTCGTCGTCGTCTCCCACCGAATGAGCTCCGGCAGCTCCCATAACAACAGCAAGGGCACCAAGCAGGCCCGCGATTAACAACCAGGGCATTCTCATCCATTCATTCTCCATAAAAAAAGCCGAAGGATTAACCTTCGGCTTTCAGATTTAGATACCCAAACCTCTATGACAAGTTTGAATAACGGTTCAAATGATAGTCTGTGTTGCCGAACAGCATTTCAATGGTCGATAGACGCTTGAAATAATGACCAATGGAATATTCATCAGTCATGCCCATACCACCGTGAAGCTGAACGGATTGCTGACCGACAAATTTAGCGGCTTTACCAATTTGCGCCTTGGTCGCGGAAACAGCCTTCTTTGTATCCACTTCATATCCAAGGGCTAATTTCATGGCAACCATGTCAGACATGGATTTAGATTGCTCTGCTTCCATATACATATCTACCATACGGTGTTGCAGAACCTGGAACTTTCCGATTGCAACACCAAACTGCTTGCGGGTTTTCAGGTATTCATTGGTAATCTCATTCGCTGCTGCCATGGCGCCAACGGCTTCGGCGCAGAGAGCACCGATTGCATTGTCCGTCACTTTTTCGATGATCGGGAAGGCTTTTCCTTCCTTCCCTAACAACTCACCTTCAGCATTATCAAGGCGAATGTCAGCCGCCTGCTGACCATCGACAGTACGGTAGCTTTGGATATCAACGCCCGCAGCATCGTTATTAATGATGAACAGAGAAATCCCGTCTTCATCCCGTGAATTTCCACTCGTTCTGGCCGAGACAATGATTTTATCTGCTGTACCGCCGTGATACACAACAGCCTTGTGACCGTTTATTTTATAGCTGTCGCCAGACTTGGTTGCCGTTGTTTCAACATCACTTAAATTGAAACGGGACTGAGCTTCTGCATAACCGAATGCGAGCATCAGATTCCCTTCAATGACTTCAGGGATAATGGCTTCAATTTGTGCCGGGCTTCCCGCTTCGGCAACTAGGGCACCACTCAAAATTACGGTACTGAAGAAAGGTTCAAGAACCAGGCCCTTGCCCATGCTTTCCATCATGATCATGGTTTCAACAGGGCTTCCACCAAATCCGCCAACCTCTTCGGAGAAGGGCATCCCAAGCCACCCGAGTTCGGCCATTGTCTTCCAGTGATCACGGCTAAAACCCAAGTCAGTCTCAGACAACTTGATCCGTGCTTCTGAAGAGTAATGGTCCAGAACAAATCGATCGATGCTGTCTTTTAACAGGGATTGTTCTTCTGAAAGTTCAAAATCCATTTTTATTATTCCTTATAATCCCAGTACCATTTTTGAGATGATATTCCGTTGAATTTCGTTACTGCCACCATAAATGGAAGCGGCTCTTAGATATAAATGTTCTGCCATGGGGCCATGAGCATAATCCGGACCAACCGGTGCTTCATTCCGCCCTTCATATTTTTTCAAAGCTTCATAGGGAGCCCCATACATGCCTAAGGATTCGACAAGAAGCTCCGTCAACCGTTGTTGAATTTCTGTTCCTTTAATTTTCAGCAAAGAGGGTTCTGCCGACAATTTTTTACCCGCCTCAATCATGGACAGCATCCGTAGCTCCGTATATTCCAGCGCCATCAAATCCACTTCGATCAGATTCAGTTTACGCATAAAATCCCGGTCGTCTTCGAGAAGCCCGCCATTGACCCGTTCCTGTTTAGCGATCTCGCGCAACCGCTCGACATGGCGTTTGGATTGTGCAACACGGGCAATACTGGTGCGTTCATTCCCCAGCAGAAATTTGGCATAGGTCCAGCCTTTATTTTCTTCCCCAATGCGATTGGCAACAGGCACGCGCACATCATCAAAGAAAACTTCGTTGAGCGTATGCTCCTTATCTAGTCCAATAATGGGTTTCAACGTAATTCCCGGTGTCTTCATATCAATCAGCAAGAAGGAAATGCCTTCTTGGTGCTTGACGTTAGAATCCGTTCGAACCAGACAGAAGATCCAGTCCGCATGCTGGGCATGAGACGTCCAGATTTTCTGGCCATTAACCACATAATCATCGCCATCCCGAACCGCTTTTGTCTGCAAGGAGGCCAAATCCGATCCGGATCCCGGCTCAGAATATCCCTGACACCACCAGTCGTCAGAATTCAGAATTCCCGGAAGGAACTTGTCTTTTTGCTCCTGATTACCGAATGTATAGATAACCGGTCCAACCATACTGACACCGAAGGGAATCGGCGGCGGTGCGGAAGCACGGCCAAGTTCCTGGGAGAAAATAAATTTCTGTGTAATAGACCAGCCCGTTCCGCCATATTCAACAGGCCAGTTAGGGGCAATCCAGCCGTTATAATACAGGGCCTTTTGCCACTGGACTTGCCCCTCTTTAGAAAAATGAAGGCCACGGTCGTACCGTTCCTTCACATCCTGGGGCAGTTTTTTATCTATAAATTCTCGAACTTCAGCCTGGAAGGCTAAATCTTCGTCACGAAATGACAAATCCATTGGGGTTTCTCCATTATTCACGAGGGCATCTCCCGTGCCCATTACCGCCTATGCTAGGCTGTGATCTTACCGATTGCAAGCGCACCATTCAATAGTGTTTTCGAGGACTGCAAAGCCCCTGATTTCGCTACGTAAACCGAGTAATTCGCCCTTGATGTCTGCGCTTCAGTCTTCAAGAATGCTGAATCGCGCCGTACCGTCCCGCGCCACCTGGCCTGTCAGCGCGACTTCCCAATCCAGATATTCCTGCATTCTTTCTTTAATTTTTTCCTTATTGTCATAGGGTTTATACCAAAGATCATCCTTTTCGCTGAGAGATCGAGTATCTCCCTCTTCAATTCGCAGACCGGCCTTGAACCATCCTTGATTTCCCCCTTGAAGTACCCGCACAATGACTTGTGGTTTGATTGCTGCAATCTCTTTAGCCGCCAAATGAGCCAAGCGTTCATCCTCTGCGGTTAAAATAATAAAACCAACAGGGGGCAGATAGACCATATCATGCTCTAGCCGCGCGCGAATGGCCCAATATGCTCCGGGAATGTGCTTTTCACGATAGGATAGAGAACTGGCCAGATCTATGACTGCAACAGGCTCACTTGATGTCAAGACAGCATCCAGCTCAAGAGCAGACATCTCTTCAATCCGATCGACCTCCCTTAACGGACTGTCTCCAGTTTCTAGCGTCACTTTATTCATTTCAGTGAAAACAGACACGTTTTGCCAGCCCATCTGCCTGAGCCAGGAGGCGGTCATATAGGCCCGCACTTTTTGATCATCAACAAGAACCAGAACTGAATTTCGTATGGCAACATATTCATCCGTTGCCTGCACAAGTTGACCGCCGGGGCAATGCTGACTGCCTTTTAGATGCCCTGTTTGAAATTCGTCCCTCGTCCGAACATCCAGTATGTAGAAAGAGGTGTGATCTGATCTTGACTGAAGGTCCGCTAACTCCTGACAGCTAATTTCTGAAAC
>JAESPT010000077.1 GCA_016765515.1 Sneathiella sp.
CCGCTTTCTCTCGCCCGCAGCAACGCTGGAGAAAATTCTTCACTTTTCGTTACTGTTTCACTATGAGCGCCGTAGGCTTTTGCAAGAAGCGCGAAGTCTGGATTCTGCAAATCAGTTGCAGAAATTCTCGCAGGATAGTCCCGTTCCTGATGCATTCTTATGGTTCCGTAGACTCCATTATCGATAAGAAGGACGATGATGTTTGCGCTAAATTGCACGGCTGTGCCAAATTCCTGCATGGTCATTTGGAAACACCCGTCACCGGCAAAGCAAACAACCTCTTTTTCTGGATTTCTGAGTTTGGCGGCAACTGCCGCGGGAAGCCCATACCCCATAGAACCAGAAGTCGGAGCCAACTGGGTTCCAAATTGACGGAACCGCCAAAACCGGTGCAACCAAATCGCATAATTGCCAGCACCGTTTGTCAGAATCGCATTCTCGGGTAGAGTATCGCGTAAATGAGCCATAACGTCACCCATTTGAACATCCCCAGGCGTTACGGGTAGTTCATCTGTCCATGCGCGGTACGCTGCATGCTCTTCTTTTGCACCGGCAACTTCCTTCACAGGTGATATTTTTTTGACCTCCGTCAAGAAGGCGCCTGGTGTTGCATTAATGGAAAGATCTGGAATGTAAATTCGCCCAAGCTCTTCAGCACCTGAAAGAATATGAACCAACTTCTGTTTGGTTTTTGGCATTGTAAAAATCGAAAAACCCTGACTTGGATTCTCCGAAAACCGCGCGCCCAGCAAGATCACCAGATCACTTTCTTCCAGTCGTTTTTTCAGGCTCGGGTTAATGCCTAATCCAACATCCCCGACATAATTGGGGTGCAGGTGATCAAATAGTTGCTGTCTTCTGAAGGAACAGGCGACGGGCAAGCCCCACTCTTCCGCAAAAGACTGAACCTGCGAGACAGCCTCTTTGGTCCAACGGCTACCCCCAAGAAGAAGAAATGGTTTTTGCGCTTGCTCCAACATTTTCTGCAATTGCTCTATAGCACTCGACGTCGGCGCGGGCTCTGCGACTTCCACTTTTGGTCCAGCCTGAACATCACACACTTCAGTCAGCATATCTTCCGGCAGCGCAAGAACCACAGGACCTGGACGACCGCTCATGGCGACATGATAGGCATGTGAAATAATTTCTGGAATTCGGTCGACATAGTCGATTTCATCAACCCATTTCGCCAGATCACCGAAGGTCTGTCGGTAATCCACTTCCTGAAAGGCCTCCCGGCCGCGCATGCGCCGACCAATTTGCCCGACAAACATGATCATAGGAGTGGAGTCCTGTTTCGCGACATGAATACCGGATGCAGCGTTCGTCGCGCCGGGACCGCGGGTCACAAAACAAATACCGGGCCGTCCGGTCATCTTGCCGTCAGCCTCAGCCATCATGGCAGCGCCGCCTTCCTGACGCGCGACAACTGTTTGTATTTTGCTATCATGCAAAGCATCCAGAACAGCAAGATAACTTTCACCGGGAACACAAAAAACACGATCTACATCTTGCGCTTCAAGACATTCGATCAAAAGCTCACCACCTGTTTTCATTTTTTGCTCACTTCCATCATCTGTTCTATGTGCAATGCAGAGTCATCTTCGATACTCTCACTTACGTTCCTACACGCCGACAAGCAGCTTTGCGGGCACTTCAAGCATCATTCCTGTTTAGAATGATATGGCGTCATTTCCTATATTATATTAGGGCGAAGGTTATGATAGTTTGAATAGGACTCATTACAATATGGAATGACCATGCTTGTCTCCAGACGCTATTTACCGCCAACCCATCTTCTAAGTGCTTTTGAGGCTGCCGCACGAATGGGAGGATTTTCCCTTGCCGCTAGAGAATTAAATCTCACTCAAAGTGCCATTAGCCGCCAGATTAAAGCCCTTGAGACACTTCTTGAGGTTCAGCTTTTTGTTCGCGAGAAGCAAAAAGTGCACCTGACCGACGCGGGGAAAGCCTATGCTGACAAAATCAGAAAAGCCATCCAACTCATTGCATCCGCGTCAATAAACCTACAAACAAACCCAAGAGGAGGCAGTTTAAATTTGGCTATTTTGCCAACTTTTGGAACAAGATGGCTTGCACCGCGCCTCCCGGATTTTCTGGCAAACGCTCCGGGGATCACCATTAACCTTTCAACCCGTATGGAACCCTTTGAATTTTCCAACGAAACATTGGATGCCGCCATTCATTTTGGGCGCTCGAACTGGACCGGAACCGAAACGACCTATTTGATGGGGGAAACGGTTCTGCCAGCATGCTCACCGTTATTTCTGGAACAACATCCTATTCTGTCAGCTAACTCTCTGAAGGATCTGCCGCTTCTTCACCTGGAAAGCAGGCCCCAGGCCTGGAAGAGCTGGTTTGCTGAGCAAAATGCGCACTATGATAGCAACGGAGGAATGATGTTTGATCAGTTTGCAACAGCAACAAATGCCGCCTTGTCCGGACTTGGCGTAGCGCTCTTACCTAAATTTCTAATCACGCAGGAACTGAAAGCTGGCACCCTAGTTCCCGCAATAAACTTACCGATGAAATCAGAAGAGGCCTATTATCTTGTTTGGCCAAAAGAAAGATCCAGATTTCCCCCCTTAATTGCATTTCAAAAATGGATATCAAACATCACAGGTAATGAAAGATCATAATATAATTTTATTTTCGTCTTTGTAGGAAATTGGCGGCCTAATTCGTCCTTTGTATCAGTATCAAAATTGGTGGGAGATCAAAATGCAATATTCAATTCTTATTTATGGCGCTGAAGGGGTTTTTGATCGTCTGCCACAAGACGAGCAGAATGCATTGATGAACTCCCATATAGAACTGCAGGAAGCCCTCAAAGCAAGAGGCAAATTTGCCACCGCCAAACTCATGCCGACCCAGAACTCAGTAACGATCAAACCAAAGATGGGTGGTGGTAAAAAACCGTTTGTTATTGATGGCCCCTATGCAGAAACAAAAGAGCAGTTCCTCGGCTTTTATGTCATGGAGTGTGATACGCTTGAAGAGGTTATTGAATTGGCGAATAAGATCTCATCCCCATCAGTTACACTAGAAATACGTCCCATTGCCTGGGTCGGCGGCGTATTGGGCGAAGGTGAATGAATACTGATTCATGGTTCAACGCTCAGTTTGCGTAAATAAGGCCCAAAGCAATTTCCGTCCTTACACGCCAATTTCGAGACATTGAAATAGCCGAAGAAGTCTTTGCAATCAGTTGTCTCCGTGCCTTAAAAAACTGGCCAAACAATGGCATCCCAGATGATCCGTTTGCCTGGTTACTCACTGTAGGTCGCAATGCCGGTCGGGATATACTGCGCAAACACGGCAAAGAGTTAGCGGGAGCCGAGATTATCTCATCATTCATCCCGGAAGAGGAATATCTCGAAAACCTGGATAACGTTGGCCTACGGGATGATGTTCTCAGGCTACTTTTTGTCTGCTGCCATCCGGACCTTAACCCGCAGGATCAATCAGCCGTCGCGCTTCGTATCGTCACGGGCATGACGGTTCAGGAAATCGCAGCTGCTTTCCTAATAAAGCCAAAAACGATGGAGCAACGTATTACGCGGGCCAAACACACGATCAATGAGGCGGACATTCCCTTTGGAATACCCGATCTCATGGAACGGAACAGGCGCCTAAAGAATGTAATGTTGATGCTGTACTTGTTGTTCAATGAAGGGTGGTCCGCAAGTTCGGGGGAGACCCAGATAAAACCCACTTTATGTAATGAAGCCATTCGGCTTGCCCGACTCCTGTTGGATCTATTTCCCGGCATGAGTGAATTAATGGGCCTGCTCGCACTCGTCTTATTTCAGCATTCAAGAAGGCATTCAAGGCTTGAGAAAAGTGGTAAGCTTATTCCATTGGAGGAACAATCCAGAGAATTATGGGATCAGGAAATGATCGCTGAAGCAAATATCCTACTGGAAAAGGCTCTACGACATGCAACGCCCGGCACCTATCAAATCCAAGCGGCCATTGCAGCCGTTCATACCAAATCAACGTCAGCCAGCTCGACTGACTGGGCCGAGATTGAACGGTTGTATGCTGCACTCTATTTGTTTGAACCAACAGCAGTTGTTAAGCTTAACCATGCTTCAGCCGTCGCAAAAATTTGCGGCCCGAAAGCCGCCCTTGAAATGCTGACACCTTTGGAGGACGATCTTAAAACCTACAGGTGGTATCACGCCGCCCTCGGGGCATTTCATCTCGAATTGAAGAATTTTAACGACGCAAAAAAAGCCTATCAACAGGTACTCTTTCTTCAGCCGACAAAACAGGAGCGCTTTTTTACTATTCAGAAAATTGCTGAATGTGAAAATAAATCTTCTCATTTGTAGGAATTACGTCTCCTCAATCGTCTTTTAAGTATCCCACTTGGATAGATGCAACGATAATTGGAGAAAGAAAATGAGTACAACCATGACCACACCTGGGACTGCAGGATGGATTCAATATACTGGTCCCGACGCAACAGCTGCAAAAACATTCTATAGCGATGTGCTTGGATGGACAATTGCAGACATGCCGATGCAGGACGGCACCAGTTATTCAGGCATAATGGTCGGCGAAGGCCCTATCGGCGGTTTTTCCCCAATGAGTGAGGAAACCGGTAGCTGGACAATTTATATAACGGTTAAAGATGTCGATGCAGCCACACAGAAAGCGCGAAACGCTGGAGCAACAATTTTGTCCGGCCCCTTAGATGCTCCAGGTGTCGGAAGAATGACAACTCTACTGGACCCAGCAGGCGCTCGAATAGCGATGATCACCTATGAAAGCATGCAAAGCTAGCGCACACAACTGACCGAAGTCGCCCTATAGGTGATTTCGGTCCATTCGGATTATTTTTTAATGAAAAACTTCAGCCCTCATTTAATTTTGAGGTGACAATGAAATGGCGGCTTCAAAATGTAGGAATGCTCTATCTACTTTGCACAGGTAACACAGCAACTTGCATAGGGAAGAATCTCCAGTCGTTTTTCACTAATGTCTTCACCGCAGCCTGTGCAAATTCCATATGTATCCGCGTCAATCCGATCTAGTGCATTACGAATAGCCACGACCTCACCGAGTGCCTCAACTTCCAACCTCTCCATTACTTCATCATTTTCTCTCTCGGCAGCCTGTTCAGAGAAGTTTGCACTATGCCCCGACCGAAGATTTCCCTCCAACTCACTAACCTTGCTTTCCAAAGAATGGAGACGAGTTTGAAGTTCCGTCTTTGTTATTGCGCTATCCTGCATATTGCATTCCTTCCAAATACCTCCAAGGAAAGTAGTTTTACTGTACAAACAAACTGCTGAAATGATGCTTTCTACTTTGCCAGAAACCAGCTGAGTCTTTGCAACCGGAAGATCTATTATATTAAATATTAGAATTATCTCAATCAATATCAAGGCAATAGAATTATTAAACTTTTGAAGGAACAGCTGTCATCTGACAAATACCGGCAGCAATATTGACGTTCAGAATAAGAAATTGTATTCCAACATTTCCAACAATAGCTAATTTTCCAATGTCAGATATCGGCAGTGGGGCTTAATATCCTGAACAGATCCCCCCGAACCAATCACAGTAGTAACAGCGTCTATATCATCAACAATCAAACCAGATAGGATATCTATTCCATAGGCGTGTAACGCTGGCGCCAAAGGTGTACCGGGGCCAACCAACGCTGCTTTATTTTGCTCACAAGATCTTAAGAGTGCTGGAAGACTCTTATTCACGAGGGATGAAGCTGTAATCACAGCGGCTTCACTGGATAGCAACAAGGTCGCGGCAGCGAATTGCGGATATTGGTTTTCAGTTGGGTTTAATTCGACAATACGCGCGTTTTTAAATTTTCTCTCAACATTTTTAAAGGCTCCAACAACAGTAACGGGACCCTCTGCCTTGCCGATTAGATCCAAGCCATTAACCTGTTCGCCGTCCAGATCATATCGATTATAAAATGCGTTTATGGCTGCCATACCTAAAGCCGTTTCAAATGGGTTCCAGGAATGTACAAGTTGCGCCAGTTCTTTCAGAGACATCGTCGCCAATTTGGATGCTTGCCGAACAGCGCGGCATCCGCCTGTTCCTTTTGCAGGAGTATGGGACAGTCCGCAACCATCCGGGCCTTCAATTAATATCCAGTTTATTCCGACAACCACCCGTTTTATCGGGACATCGGGAATGGGACGAATAAGTTCTTCATAGAGATTATCCTTAGCCCACCATTGGTTCAGGTTCTCAATCCTGGAAGGCAACAAGTCACCCAATCCCCCGGTAAACTCCGTCCATTTATCGACAACACCTGCGGGAACGGCGACCAGGACAGGTATTCCTTCGGCCATTGCGTTCATAATATCATCGGAAAGCCCGTCACCAAGTTGTTCACGCTCACCAAATTTTTCGACAATTATCAGATCTGCTTTATTTTCAATGGCA
>JAESPT010000078.1 GCA_016765515.1 Sneathiella sp.
AAAAATCCGCAGTAGTGGTTCTCGGGTTTGAGCCTGATGATCCAACAGGATATGGGCGCTTGGTGACCAATGAGACCGGTGATCTTGACGCCATCGTTGAAGAGCTTGACGCCACAGAAGAAATCCGTCGCATAAAATTGAGTAATTCCGGCGTGATGGCGATCAGCGGGGCGCACATCAAAGACCTGGTCAATGCGATTGACAACAAAAATTCGAAAGATGAATATTATCTGACTGATATTGTTGAAATTGCCCGCAATAAAGGGCTCACCTGTAAAGTTGTCATAAGTGAAGACACTGAATTGCTGGGAGTGAATAACCGGGTGCAACTGGCACAAGCAGAGACGATTGCACAAAATCGCTGGCGCCAGGCTGCCATGATCTCTGGTGTTACGTTGATCGATCCGCAGAGTGTCTTTTTCAGTCATGACACAGAAATTGGGCGGGATGTTATCATTGAGCCCAATGTGTTCTTTGGTCATGGCGTTAAAATCGAGGACGATGTCCGGATCAAGGCAAATTCCCATATTGAAGGGGCTGTCATTGGAGCAGGGTCACAGATCGGTCCTTTTGCCCGATTACGTCCAGGCGCTGATATTGCTGCTGACGTGAAAATAGGCAATTTTGTGGAAGTCAAGAAATCGACACTCGAAAAAGGGGCGAAAGTCAGTCACCTTTCGTATATCGGTGATGCGCGGGTTGGTGCTGACGCCAATATTGGCGCCGGAACTATTACCTGTAATTATGATGGATATGATAAGTTTAAAACTGATATTGGTGCCGGTGCCTTTATTGGGTCAAACACAGCCCTAGTTGCTCCGGTGAAAATTGGTGACGGGGCGATTATTGGCGCAGGCAGCACGGTAACCCAAAATGTCGAACCGGGCGCCTTGTTGGTTGAACGGGCCGAAGAGATACAGAAATCAGGTTGGGCAACACGCTTCAGGAAAATGAAGAAACGCCTTAAGAAATAAATCTAACATATTGTTATTAAAGAAGAGGTTCCTATGTGCGGAATTATCGGCGTCTTAGGTAAGTCAGATGTGGTCCCTTCCTTGATGGGTGGGTTGAAGCGTCTTGAATATCGGGGATATGACAGTGCGGGCATCGCAACGCTCACGCAAAACGGGTTGGATCGTCGCCGGGCAGAAGGGAAACTCAAAAACCTTGAAGCCGTACTGGAGATGGATGCTCTGCACGGTCTAGTTGGAATTGGCCATACACGTTGGGCAACCCATGGTGTCCCCAATGAGACCAATGCTCATCCGCATATGACCAGTCAGCTCGCGCTTGTTCATAACGGTATCATTGAAAATTACCGGCAACTGGCTGCGGAGCTTGAGAGCAAGGACTATGTTCTTGAATCGGATACGGATACAGAAGTTGCGGCCTGGGTGATTACCAGCTTTCTGGATGACGGAAAAACGCCGGAAGAAGCCATAGCTCTCTCCTTAAAGAAATTCCAAGGAGCTTTTTCGCTCGCCGTCATCTTTAAAGGAGAAGACAATCTTATGATTGGGGCCCGGCGCGGTGCGCCGCTTGCTGTCGGCTGGGGCGACGGTGAAATGTTCTTTGGCTCCGATGCGCTTGCTTTGGCGCCCCTTACTAATCGCATATCTTATCTGGAAGAAGATGACTGGGCTGTATTGCGACGGGAAGGGGCAACCTTTTTTGATCGCAATGGTGCTGAGGTAAAGCGTGAGATCAAGCAGACGCAGCTCTCTGGTGCAATGATTGGAAAAGGCAATCACAGGCATTTCATGATGAAGGAAATCATGGAACAACCTGCGGTGATTGGTGAAACTCTCAACAGTTTCTTTAATCCTAAAAGTCGGACGATTACTCTGCCGGATCTGCCTTTTGACTGGGCTGACCTGCCAAAGGTAACCATTGTTGCCTGCGGAACCTCTTATTATGCCGCAATGGTTGCTAAATACTGGTTTGAAAAGCTGGCAAACCTGTCGGTCGAGGTGGATATTGCCTCAGAATTCAGGTATCGCAGCATGCCTCTGCCTGAAGGTGGATTAGCGCTTTTCATCTCCCAGTCAGGCGAGACGGCGGATACTCTTGCGGCCCTTAAATATGCCAAGAAACATGGTCAACATATTGCGTCCATTGTGAATGTTGAAGAAAGCTCCATGGGGCGGGAATCCGATTTTGTATTCCATACTAAGGCGGGACCGGAAATTGGTGTTGCGTCAACGAAAGCCTTTACCTGCCAGCTTGTAACCCTTGCCTGTATCGCCATTAACGCAGGCAAGAAACGCGGCGTTTTAAGTTACGACGAGGAAGCCAGACTATGTGCGGCGCTGAGTGAGGTGCCGGCGCTTGCCTCAGAAATACTGGAACATGATGAGACCATCAAGGCGTTGGCGAAAAAGATCTTTGAAGCTCGGGATATTCTTTATATCGGTCGTGGTCCGGGATATCCCATTGCTCTCGAAGGGGCATTGAAACTTAAAGAATTGTCCTACATTCACGCCGAAGGTTATGCCGCAGGCGAATTGAAGCATGGTCCCATCGCGTTGATTGACGAGGCCGTGCCAGTTATTGTTGTGGCACCAACGGATCACTATTTTGAAAAAACAGTCTCCAACATGCAAGAGGTCATGGCCCGTAACGCGCAAGTGATCTTCCTATCTGATGCTGAAGGGATGAAACAGCTGGGCGATAAAGCTTTGGGCTCTATCGAGATCCCGGCAGTTGATCCTTTTGTCGCTCCAATCCTGTATGCAATTCCTGTGCAGATTCTGGCGTATCATGTAGCTGTTTTGAAAGGCACCGATGTGGATCAGCCGAGAAATCTTGCGAAATCTGTGACGGTGGAGTAAGGAGCGGCGTGATGGGTGATCACTACCAAGGCAACTAGGCCCTAATTTAAACGAGTAGAGTGTTGCCATAAAAATGGCGGGAAAGCCGTTAATTATTAGTCGACATACCCTGTATCGGCTCTTGTTGCAGAAAATGGGCTGGATCGACTTTTAAAGCTTGGTTCTCTGGAAAGGGAAAAATCATATTATGAAGTGCCGCGCTGCATTATAGTGCCGCGCTTTCGATCCCCATCATAATTGATTTTATATCTCCTCTATTTAAATGCTACTGGCTGTTTTTGTTGAAATTCATCGGTAGAAAATAGCGAAATTGTGAAAC
>JAESPT010000079.1 GCA_016765515.1 Sneathiella sp.
TTCAGAAGAAAGGTCTTTTCATCATGCCGCTTCTAAAACGCGTGTGAGCGGGAAAGTAACGGTCGTTGTTGTGCCCTGGCCATAGATGCTTTCAATTTCAAAAACACCATCATGGGCATCAACCAACAGCTGAACAAGTGTCAGACCCAGGCCTGTGCCTTCATGATTTCGGGCGTAAGAGGATTGGGCTTGTCCAAATTGCGAGAGGATTGTTTTCATTTCCGCTTCTTTGATCCCGATACCATTGTCTTTAACAATGATCTGCATCTGACCCTTTTCCGTCAATTTTGCCAAGACTGCGACGGTTCCTTTCGGGTCGGTAAATTTAATGGCATTCGACAACAGGTTATTGAGGATCTGTTTAACCCGTGTTTCATCCGCAAATAACGTTGGTAAATTTGGGGCTAATTCAAATTTCAGTTTCACGCCGGCATCTTTCGCCCGAACATTCACCATCCGGTGGCAGCTATCCAGCACAAATGACATATCAAGATTTTTCTCGGCCAGGACCATTTGCCCGGCCTCAATTTTTGCCACATCCAATATTTCGTTAATGACATCCAGCAAGTGTCTACCGGCGGCATTGATATCATGGGCATATTCCAGATAATTTTTCTGGCCCAACGGCCCAAAAGCTTCCGCTTTAAGAATATCTGAAAATCCGAGGATTGCATTCAAAGGTGTTCTAAGCTCATGGCTCATATTCGCCAGAAATTCTGACTTGGATTTATTGGCCATTTCTGCTGTGTGTTTGGCTTCTCGCAATCCTTTTTCAATTGCTTTTCTCTCGCTGATATCTGTTCCCAACATCCCCATGGCGACAATTTTTCCATCGCCGTTACGGATAGGAAACTTCTGAACCAAAACTGATAAACTATCACCATTAGCCTTCGTTAATTGGTGTTCCTGATGAATATTTTCGCCCGTTTGAATGACACGCCGGTCTTCATCTAAAAATTCATCGGCAATATCCTTTCCGAAAAAATCCAAAGCGGTACGACCTTTTATGTCCAGCCCTTTCGGGTTGGCCCACTCATTCCAGGTATTGTTGGCAACCAGGAAACGGCCTTCAGCATCTTTGAGAACAATTGCAGACGGGGTATTGTCGATAAAGGCTTTAAACCGGTATTCCGTTTCCAGATAAGCGGCTTCAAATTTTTTAGCTTGAGAGGTCTCCGTATGAAGAGCCACGGCAACACTCCCCGCTTGCCGATAGACAAAAATCATAACAAGGGCATAGAGAGTAACAACGGCAGCAGCAACGGGCAAAACCCACTGCAGCATTTTGTTGCCGGGCAGCGCAACCGTCCAGGTCAGATAGCCGATATCTACATTCGAGATACTTGTCAGCCGTATTTTCTCTGTAAGGGCGTCAGACTCATTCGTTATGATTCTCAGGTTATCCAGTCCAAAACTCTGGGCCATCTTCGCCAGAAAAGCGTCATCTATTTTCGTGGAATAAACCAGGATACTCTCTGTAGCCGCGCTCACTTCAGAGTCAATTTCGGAAGCGTTTCCTCTTAGTTGGGCGGCTGTCGTCAGATAGAACACTCCGTTATTCTGCGTGAAGCCAAAGGTGATGCCGGATCCATTGAAGACCGCTGTTTTTCGGACGCGGCTAACCAGCATATCAAAATCAGAAGCGTAAAAGTCGCGGGCAACGATCTCACTGCGAATACCGGATTCCATTGCGTAAATTGTATTACTCTTATCGTCGAGGACAAAACACGTAGTTACGCCGAACGTAGTATGGACATAATTGCTGATATTATTATCTGCCCAATCTTTATCCAGATCGACAGCAAGATGATCAACCGCCTGATCCCAATAACTACTGGAAATATTTAACTGAACGAGCTGGTTCAATCGTTCTTTCAACAGTGAATTCACAAGATTTCGGGATTGTTGCAAGGCAATCTGATTTTGACTGCGGGCGGACAGGGCGACGAGCCCAACGATAATAACAATACTTAATAGAAGCATCGCACCGAAAGACATCAGTATTTTTCTGACTGTCTTGCGACCAATCAGATTAACTTCATCTGGCTTTTTGCCCAGATCTGTCACGCACTATCTCCAACTATTACGCTACGCAAATCAATTATATTGGAATATTGAAATTAACCAAGAAACCACACAATCAACACTCTATCCGATCCCCATTGAGGTGATACGATAATTTTGGTTAACATTTCATTAGAAAAATAAAAACAGACCGGAAATTTGGCCTGATTTTCTATTTTACCGCACCGGTTACTACCAACAGGATTAAAAGGATATTTTAAAACAGATTTTCCGTGATTTCTCGATGTCGTCTTGACCCCGGCCCTCTCAGCAGATAATTTATACGCATAAATAATAACAAAAATGATCGGGGCGCTAAATGTATCTCCCTATTCCACAGGCAAAAGGCCTTGCGGCTCATTATCAGGATGGCTTGAAAACGGGTCAAATCAGGCTGCAGTCTTGTGTTACTTGCCAGACGACCTGGCATTATCCACGCCCAGCCTGCCCTGGTTGTGGGTCTCGTTCTTACCAATGGATCATGGCTTCCGGCACTGGCATAATCAACACGTTCACCATCGTCCACCATGCGCCAACACCAGAATTGAAAAGTGAAACGCCCTATGTTGTGGCGATGATCGACCTTGAAGAAGGTGCTCGGATGACAGGAACCGTTATTGGCATGGCACCTTTGGACTGCCAAATTGGCGACCCGGTCATAATCGAAATTCCAACATCAGAGGCTGGCGAACCGGGCATGCCCGTCTTCAGGAGCGCGCCATGACGGATAACTTCACCAAAAAAGTTGTCATTTCCGGCGTAGGAGAATCCGAAATTGGCCGGGTGCCCCATAAATCCGGGATCGACTTGTGTGCGGACGCGGCGCTCGCCGCCATTGACAATGCCGGATTGCAGGTAAAAGACATTGATGGGATGTTGACGTCCTATTGCTCAACCGAACCCTATTTCGTCTTCTACGGTGCACTGGCTGAGTATCTGGGGCTGGAGCTGGATTACGGGGTGACCATGACCGCAGGCGGCGGTACGGCTGGTATGATGATCCACAGTGCCGCCATGGCCGTTGCTTGCGGGGCAGCGAATAACATCCTGATCATTGCTGGCGAAAATCGTGCAACCGGCCTTGGCACCAGTAAAGTCACCCAACTCCTGAACGCTTTCAGCCATCCCCTTTATGAAGGATCAGCCATCTCCGTTCCCGCCTTTTATGGCATGGTCACCCAGCGCTATCTTTATGATCATAATCTGAATAGAAGCCATCTGGCCCCGGTCGCGGTGCAATCGCGGGCAAATGCCGCCCGGACGCCCAATGCCCACAA
>JAESPT010000080.1 GCA_016765515.1 Sneathiella sp.
CCCCGCACTGCCGCCGCTATCCACATTACACATGATCCGATCACCTGGCGCGACCCGGGTAACCCCATCCCCTACACTGTGAATAATGCCTGATGCTTCGGTGGCAGGGGTAAACGGGAGCGGTGGTTTGCGCTGATATTTACCGGCAATGGTCAGGGACATGCCAAAACTGACACCCACCGCCTTATTGCGGACAACAACTTCACCCGGTCCCGGCTCTGGAATCGGTAAAGTCTCTAAAGTTGCATTTGACTGATAAGGTCCGAATTCCCGTACAATAATGGCGCGCATCTTCTTCTCTCCTTACTGCCAATTTGGCACAGAGTTTTATTTATAATTCAGTGTGCCATCTTCCAAATCAGCGGCGGGAATTTCGTCTTTTTCCGCGTAATAATTCTGGCTGAAGATCCACGGCTGGCGATCGCCTTGTTTGGGCATGATATCCATGCTGCGGTTTAGATAACCGGCATTGAAGTTTTCCGGATCAACAAAAGGAAGCTCGGGCATATCCTTGTCTTCTTCGCGAAGTTCAGGGGTCACCATTTCAAGGCCTTTTTCCTTCATGTGATTGAGCAGACGGCAGACAAAACCGGATACCAGATCAGAGCGCATGGTCCAGCTGGTCCGTAAATAACCAAAGACCCATGCCATATTTGGGATGCCGGAATACAGGATGCCGCGGTGGGCCCAGCAATCAGCAAAATTGAGGGGTTTACCGTTGATGACGAACTGGATGTCACCGAGGACACACATATTAAATCCGGTAGCGGTCAGGATGATATCGGCTTCCAGTTCAGCGCCGGATTTCAATTTGATCCCATTTTCCGTAAAGGTTTCGATCTGGTCGGTAACAACAGAGGCTTTACCCGATTTGATGCTTTGGAATAAGTCGCCATCGGGTACACGGGCGAGGCGCTGTCTCCACGGACGGTAGGTGGGTGTGAAATGAGGGTCCACATCGATTGCATTGCCAAGATACTGTTGAGCAACATCGATGAGTTCCTTTTTCAATTTCTCCGGCTCTTCAAAAGACCGGCGTGTGATCGTCTGTTGATCACTCAGAACTTTGCGACGGGCAATATCGTGAATCCAGTCTTCTGGAACATCCAGTTCTCGTAATGTATCGACCAGTTCATTCCTGTTTGGTGCCGCAAAAAAGTATGTGGGGGATCGCTGCAACATGGTGATATGCGCGCAGTCCTCGGCCATAGCGGGGATCAATGTCGCCGCCGTTGCCCCCGAACCAATGACCACAACTTTCTTGTTTTTATAGTCCAGATCTTCTGGCCAGGTTTGCGGGTGGGCAATGCGCCCTTTAAAGTGTTCCGCACCCGGAAAGTCCGGAGTGTACCCTTCTGAATGTCGATAATATCCCTGGCACATCCAGAGAAAATTGCAGCTTATGAAGAAAGTCTCATCCGTATCTTTTCGGTGGATGCTGAGCATCCAGCGTTTTTCTTTGTCTGACCAGCTAGCAGTTTTTACTTCGTGATTAAAACGGATGGCGTCCCGAAGATCATTTTCATCAATGCTTTCATCGAGATATTTGAGGATTTCAGGCGCTGTTGCGATGGGAGGGCCTGACCACGGTTTCCAGCTATAGCCAAAGGTATACAGATCACTGTCGGACCGGATGCCGGGATATTTATGGGTAATCCAGGTTCCCCCAAAACTTTCCTGATTTTCCAGAAGGGCAAAGCTTTTTCCAGGGCATTCTTTTTTCAGGTGATAGGCTGCATCAATTCCCGAAATACCGGCACCGATAACCAGTACATCAAGATGCTCAATTTCCTGGGAATTATCCTGTTTTATTTCGACGGCCACATTCATGGTCAATCTCCTCCCGTTCGCTTTGGCGAATTATTTTTGTTGCGTTCCAGCATAATCAACTAATTCACGGGCGCAAGTTCTTTGCACAGGAAGCGGGAGGATTGTGATGTGCGGATTATCCACTGTTGCGCAAACCGGCGGCAATACCATTGATTGTAAGTTGTATGCCAGTAAGCACTTTGGGATTGTCTACTTTGGACCGATGGCGTTTAAGGAGTTGAACCTGCAGGTGATTGAGCGGGTCAACATAGGGGAACCGGTTCTGAATAGATCGATCTAGAAGAGGATTTTTCTCCAGGAGTTCGGATTGATCCATGATCGCAAGCAAGGCTGTTTTAGACTCGTTATATTCCTGTTCAATCTTGCCGAAAATCATGGTGCGGAGCTTTTCGTCTTCCACAAGTTCTGCATAGCGTGAGGCAATTGCCAGACTGCTTTTTGCAAGAACCATATCCATATTGGACAGCATGGCCTGAAAGAAAGGCCATTTTGCATACATTTCCTTCAGGAGTGCAATATCGTCCTTTGGGTGGTTGGCGCGCCATTCCTTTACGGCAGATCCAAACCCATACCAGCCCGGCAACATCAAGCGGCACTGTGACCAGCTGAAAACCCAGGGAATGGCCCGGAGGTCTTCAATTTTTTTCGTTTTTTTACGAGAGGCAGGCCGACTGCCGATATTCAAGCTGGCGATCTCATTGATAACCGTTGATGCCCAAAAATAGTCTTCAAACCCTTTTGTTTCATAGACAAGATCCCGGTAGGCTTTGAACGCGCTCGCCGACAGTTGATCCATGGCCTCATGAAAGGCAAGCGGGGACTGAATTTCATTGGGAACCAAGGATGCTTCCAGGGTTGCGGATGTCAGGATTTCCAGATTTCTACGGCCCAATTGAGGGTTGGTGTATTTGCTGGAAATGATCTCCCCTTGTTCGGTGATCCTGATCTGGCCATCAACGGCTCCTTTGGGTTGTGCCAGGATCGCATCATAACTTGGGCCGCCGCCGCGGCCAACGGTTCCGCCGCGACCATGAAACAGTCGTAATTTTATCCCATGTTTCTTGAAGACTTTGATCAAGCTGATTTCAGCCTTGTACAATTCCCACCCAGAGGTGACGAAGCCGCCGTCTTTATTGCTGTCTGAATAGCCCAGCATGACCTCTTGTATATTGTTGCGGCTATTGACCAGCGCGCGATATTCAGCGGTGGAAAAGAGCTGGTCCATTATTTGCGGACAGTTTTGTAAATCTTCAATGGTCTCAAAAAGCGGCACCAGATTCATTTGAGTGCAGCCCTCCGGTGTTACGATACCAACTTCCTTTAACAGGACTGCCAATTCAAGAAGATCTGAGACGGATTCTGCATTGGAGATAATGGCTGTGGGGAGGGCATGGGGACCATAGGTTTTTATGGCTGAAGCTGTTGTTTTTAGGACTTTCAGCTCTTTTTGAGTATCCTCAGAATAGTCCCAATGAGCCCGCAACAAAGGACGTGCATTTTTAAGCTCTTTGCACAGAAGGGCAATGCGGTCTTCTTCATTTAAAGAAACATAATCCTTCTCCAGATCGACAGCACTGAGAAGCTCGGCAATCGTTGCTTCGTGAATTTTCGAATTTTGCCGAAGATCAATACTTGCAAGGTGAAAACCAAAGCAATCAATCGCCCGTTCCAACTTCCGAAGACGCCCCTTGGCAAGATCAGTCGAATTATTCTCCAGCAAAGAACGACGGATAATGGCCAGATCATTCTGTAATTCATCAACCGAATTATAGGCTTCTGCGTCCCCAACAGGTTTGAGCGCCGCTTTCTCATTGTCGATTACAGTTAAGGTTGCGGCAACGCGCGCGTAAATACTGATAAGAGCCCGCCGATAGGGCTCCTCCTTTCGGTGCGCAGATTGATCCGGTGATTTCTCAGAAAGGGCCAAGAGTTCACTGGATGCTTTTACAATCCGCAGGGAAAGGGACAATTCACCGCCCAATAAATGCAGTTCTTTTAAATAGTGATTGAGCGCGACAGAGCTTTGCCGTTTGAGTGTTTCAGCCATAATTTCTGACGTTACAAACGGATTACCATCCCGATCACCGCCAATCCAGCTGCCAATCCGAAAGAAGGAGGGAAGCTGAACATTCCTGTCATCAGGGACATATTTGCCGATTAAATCTTCTAGGCCGGCATAGAAGCGCGGGAGTTCTTCCAAAAAGGTGTAATCATAATATGTCAGACCATTTTTTACTTCGTCGATGACCCCCATTTTGGTCTGACGCAGTAAGTTCGTTTGCCAAAGGGTTAGGATCGCCCGGCTTAATTCAGCCTCCATCTCTTCAATCTCGAACGGTGTAAGCGTCCCCTGTTCTCGACTTTGCAACAGTTTGGCAATCTCCATTTCCCGGGTCATGACACTTTTGCGGCGGACTTCCGTCGGATGGGCGGTCATCACCGGGCTTATAAGAGCCTCTTCAAAAAAAGTGACAATTTGATCGACGGAATAACCCGCGTCAAAAATACGTTCAAACGCTTTTTCAAGAGTGCTGGAACGCGGCGGAGATCCAGCGATTGCATGGCTTCTGATCCGGCGAATGTGATGTTGGTCTTCGGCAATATTTGCAAGATGGGAAAAATAACTGAAAGCGCGCAAAATCTGAACAGTTGTCTC
>JAESPT010000081.1 GCA_016765515.1 Sneathiella sp.
ATTTCGATTAGTTTCCTGGCCAGCATAACTTTATTACCCGCCATGGCTGAAGTCTTTAAACCGCAGTTTTTTAACAGAATATTTAGATCAAGAATTTTATATCCGAATTTTTGTGAAAAGCGATACCCGTCTCCGGGCGGCGATCACTAATAATGTGCCAACGATAACTCCGAAGGCGATGAAGAGTGTTTCCAGGTGAAAACGCGAAACGTCAATCAACCCGGTCCCAATGGCAGCCTGCTCAAATACTGGGTGTAACCCAGCCAACTGTCGCTCGACGCCTCCGAACTCTTGAGGCCGACCTTGGCGTTCCGCTTTTTTACCGGGATCGTGAAGGCCATTGGTTAACAGCTGCCGGGGCTGAGCTATTGCCCGAGGTGCGCACTGTCGAGACCGCTACTTTACGGGTAGAACAACGGTCGCTCGGTCTGCTCAGCCGATTGAAGGAGACAGTCAGGGTCGGCGCTGGAGAAACTGCGGCTGCGGTGTTGGCGCGCGGATTGAACCATATTGCGGACGGACCGAATATTGAACTGGTGGTCACTGGCGTAACGTCACCTGCCGCCAGTCGGCCGCCCGAAATTCTGGTCCAACATGGCATGCCAGACGCAGGGAGCGGTCTTACCAAACGGGTTGGATCAATCAGTTGTGCCATTTATGGTTTGAAGGCATTTGCAGACGGTCGGTCCTTGCCCCTTTCCCACACCGATCTGACGACACTTCCTTGGCTCGGCTTCGTTGAAGAACAAGAACACTATGTGACGATGCGCTGGCTGCGTGAACAGATGCGAGATCGCCCCCCAGCCGCGCGATTGGCAAACACTGATCTTATGGCAATGGCCGCTGCCGCCGGTGTCGGAGTAGCTGTGCTCCCTTGTTTTCTTGGTAATTCTGCTCTTGGTATCGAGAGACTTTCCGCACCAATCGAGGCACTAAGTGCCGACTATTGGATCGTCACAAATCCAGATTTATCGCGAAACTCATCTGTTCGTGCCGTTGTCGATTGGATCAGCGGGTGCTTTCGAACAATCGAGTATCCGTCGAGCAGCAGTTAGGAATAATCTCTCAGTCCAATTGGATTTATTCCACAAATTCCTCAAACCGATACCCCTGATAATACAGCAAAGTGGTCAGGTCGCCGTAACGGATCATGGCGTCGGCGGCTTCGGCGGCTTTGGGTTTGGCGTGGTAGGAGACACCGAGGCCTGCGGCTTCAATCATCGGGATATCGTTAGCACCATCCCCAATAGCAACGCTTTCTTCGTATTTAATCTTCTTTTCTTTAATTAACCGGTTAAGATTATTTAATTTTGCCTGTGCGTTGAGGATGGGTTCTGCGGCCTGTCCGGTGAGCGCGCCGTTTTCAAAAAGCAGCTCATTACTGTCATCCATATCAAAACCAACCTGTTCTCGCACCCGGCTGGTAAAGAAGGTAAAACCGCCGGAGACAAGGGCGGTATAGGCGCCGTGTGCCTTGATGGTCTGGATAAGCGTTCGGGCGCCGGGCATCAAGGTCACCCGTTCATCAAAGGTTTGCTGCAAAACACTTTCTTTCAGCCCCTTCAGCATGGCAACCCGCGACTTGAAAGCTTCGTTGAAATCAAGCTCACCGCGCATGGCCTGTTCGGTAATGGCCGAGACTTCTTTTTTCAGTCCGGCAAAATCGGCCAACTCGTCAATGCATTCGACAGTGATGATGGTGCTGTCCATATCGGCAAGCAGCAGCTTTTTTCTTCTATATTGTACCGGCTGCAGACAGTAATCGGCGTCATCAACGCTTTGCCGAAGATCGTCAATATCAACACTGCCGTTAAACAGGAGATCACAGGCAACATCCTCCTTCAGCCAGTCGGTTATCATATCTGTTGCGCCAAGTTCCGCGAGCCTAGCCTGTGCCCTGTCAACTATGTTAGAGAGAGGGCGATCATTTTTCGGATCAGCAACAAGCGTCAATACTGTGGTTGTCATTTTTATACCGGCATTTTTTGGATGAACACGATCGATAAGCAAGCCCCGCACCAGCAAAGCTGTGTCCTTTTAGCAGGCCCGACCGCCAGCGGCAAATCCGCGTTGGCCATTGCCCTTGCCAACGAATTTGACGGGGTGGTGATTAACGGGGATTCCATGCAGGTCTATAAAGGCTTGCGGGTAATCACTGCCCGGCCAAGTGCAGACGAGGAAGCCCGTGCACCGCACCGTTTGTATGGCGTGCTGGAGCCCGATGATTTCTGTTCAGCCGCCCGTTGGCGGGATATGGCACTGGATGAGGTGAAAAAATGTCAGGAGGCTGGCAAACTGCCGATCATTGTCGGGGGCACCGGTCTGTATTTCGAGATCCTGACCAAAGGGATCGCTGAAATCCCGCGCATCTCTAATGAGATACGCGATACTCTCCGGAAATTGCAGGCCGATGACGGCAACCAGATTATCTATGACAGGCTTTTGGCAAAAGATCCGACCATGGCGGCAAAACTCAATCTTGGTGACAGTCAGCGCCTGCTCCGGGCCTTGGAGGTTGTGGAAAGCACAGGAATCCCTCTGACCCAATGGCATAAAACCGCAGCGGAAGGCCCGGTTCTAACCTGTCCGCGGGCCTGGCTTGCTCTAACGCCGGACCGTCAATGGCTCTATGATAGATGCAACAAACGGCTGGATTGGATGATGGAAGAAGGCGGAGCAATTGACGAGGTGAAGGCGATTTTAGAGCGGAATCTTGACCCGCAGCTTCCGGCCATGAAAGCGCTTGGGGTCTCCGAAATCGCAGAATTCCTTGCAAAAACACTTACGAAAGAGGCGGCGATTGACCGTATCAAAATGCAAACCCGGCGCTATGCCAAGCGTCAAATGACCTGGGTTCGCAATAAGATGAGGGAAGCAAAAACGTCATCTGCGCAAGATTTGGAAAGTTTGAAGGACGATTTCTTTCCATTTATTCGCCATTTTTTGTTGACCGGGACGAAATGAGCGTCTAGTTTCGGCAAATTAGCGGGTGTGGAGTTTCATTTGACGTTCAGACCTGTTTAATTCGTATCGCTCGGGTTAAAATCCGGGCGCTTTTTTATCATTAAAGCATTTTTTAAACTGCCAATTTTAAGAGATTAGGAATACCCCATGTCACAGCCGGAAATGTCAGGTGCCGCCATCGTTATCAAAGCGTTGATCGACCAGGGCGTGGAAGTGATCTTTGGCTATCCGGGGGGCGCCGTCCTCCCGCTCTATGATGAATTGTTCAAACAGAACAGCATTCGTCATATTCTGGTGCGCCAAGAAGGCGGCGCGGTTCATGCGGCAGAAGGATATGCACGTTCAACCGGAAAACCCGGCGTGGTTCTTGTAACTTCAGGCCCCGGCGCGACAAACGCTGTGACTGGCCTGGCCGATGCGCTGATGGACAGTATTCCTATTATTTGCCTGACCGGACAAGTGGCGACCCATCTCATTGGCAATGA
>JAESPT010000082.1 GCA_016765515.1 Sneathiella sp.
AGCATTTTTCCTTAGGGGGTTGAACAAAGCTACTTCTTCAGAATCAGACAAATGCAAATTCCCATGCCGACCGATGTCATCCAAATAGGCATGCATCGCAGAAACAGCGGGCTCGCCCACGAGCCCAAGTGAAGCCTGATTAAGGTAAACAGCTTCAGTGAGACTGCTGTAGTGTGACCGGTTCGACAGAGATGAAATCATGGTATGTCCTCTATGGTTACTATATCGAATTAGCTGTCTGCGCGGGCCGATTGACAGGTGTTACTCAATTTCAAAAATACCCTCGATTTCCACACTGACCCCCAAGGGTCGTACTATATCCCCTACTGCTGAGCGCGCATGGCGTCCCGCATCACCCAACAAATCTACCATAAGATCGGATAGTGTTGTCACATTAACTTTGCCGCTCAGTAGTCGACATTATTTTAAACTCACTCGATGCAAAAGATTTCTTATTCACAGCATCGTTCCCCCCTCATTATGCCGCATGCTGTTTGGTTGTATGCTCGTTTTACTCGGAGCTATCGCGATATTGAAGATCTGTTGGCCGAAGAAGCCTGGATATTTCTGTCGAAACGGCAAGGCGATAGTTCCTGAAATTTGATGCCCCATTGCGCGACATATGAGGTCTTCCAGTTCAGCTGCGTGAACGAAAAATGCAAAAATTCAAGTCTCTAGGATCAGCTCAAAGATTTCAAAATATTCACTCAGAAACCGGTAATATTTTTTATGTGCAACGTCACTTAATAAATCGAAATTACCTCAAGCGATGTCGTGCCGAAGCTTTTGACGTATGGACAACGGCAACCGCATTTGTTTAAAGGTAATTACTGAGTATTTTTACGCCTAAAGGAAGTTACTGTGACAATGCCCACCGCGCCACGTATAACCTTGTCAGGGTTTAATTTAATTCATCGGCGTTAAGAAAGAACAGGGAAAATTGTGACATCAAACATTCAAACACTGATGGACTTAGGATGGTCAGATTTTTATGCGCAGCAATTCGTCTCTGATGAGACCAATCAGATCATTCCTATGCGTATTTCCTCCGTTCACCGTGTTCGTTTGAATGCACTTGCAGAGGACGGCGCCCACATATTGTTTCCACAAGCCCAGCAGAGTACGGGTGATTTTGCTGTCGGAGACTGGGTTCTTGCCGATCATGAGAGTGGACAGATTCACCGTATTTTACAGCAAAAAACGGTCTTAAAACGATATGCTTCTGATCAGACAGTCGCAGCCAGTTGATCGCAGCAAATATTGATACTCTCTTTATCGTCACTTCCTGTAATGATGATTTCAAGGTTGAATGGCTCGACCTTTTTCTTGCGTTAGCGCATGAAGCCGAGGTGCATCCTGTTATTGTTTTGACAAAAACGGATACTGTAGATAAGCCGGATGACTGGATCAGCCGTGCAAAGGCACTCTCTCCTTCACTGGACGTCATCGGACTTGATACCACTGATGTTTTACAACTCACGCAACTGGAGGAATGGTGTCAGCACGGAAAAACCGTTGCTATGGTTGGCTCGTCCGGTGTTGGCAAATCCACCTTACTGAATCAACTCGCAGGTATTTCCCAAGCGACAGCCGAGCTTAGCCGAAAAGTCGTTCAAGGCCGCCATACAACAACAACGCGTTCGTTACATCGGGTAAACGCCGGAGGATGGATAATAGACACACCCGGCATCCGTGGATTGAGGCTATACGATGGGATGCGCGGGATTGAGAGGCTGTTTAAAGACGTTACCGAGCTTACAAATCAATGTCGTTTTCGCGATTGTTCCCATGAAGGCGATCCTGGCTGTGCTATACAAGCGGCAATATCAATCGGCACGATTGATGTTGAGCGGTTCAAACGGTGGCAAAAGCTGCTTCAAAACGGCATGGAAATACAGAAAAGCAGCCGCGAAGCTACGTCGTCCCTACGTGATCGAAATCAGAAAAACAAACCTGCTAGGAAAAAGAGACGATAGCCTCCCAGCGGCGCGTCATAAACCCCCTTTGCGAAAGTGCATGCTGAGCAACTAAACTTTTCAGCCGTCTGTCAACCGAAAAGCTGCCGGCTGAGAAATCAACTCTCAGCTTTCATCACCAACATTAATTTGCGCCCTGAGTGTTGTTTCACTGGTTACATCCAGATCAACGCCTGTTAATGTTATTGAAAAACCTGCCTGGCTATCTATGGTTAAAACTGTATCTGCACCCGCATCTGTCAAAACCACATCTTCATCCCGACTAACGCCAGCGATACCAAGGGCATCAAAAAGCGCGTCCAAATCGATTATGTCCGCCTCTCCTACATCGAAGTCTGTGATCGTATCGTTTCCATCAGAAATGCTTGAGTAAATAAATGTGTCCGCATCCGCATTGCCAGTTAGTATATCGTCTCCTAATCCGCCTTCCAGTTCGTTAGCATCAGATCCTCCTCCGACAATTGTATCATCATAGTCAGAGCCGATGACGTTTTCGATACTGATCAAGGTATCGGTTTCACCACCAGAAACAATCACGACACCTGTATCCAGATCAACCGACAACGCCTCGGACCTACGACTGTAGTTGACTGTATCCGAGCCTGACCCACCATCGAGGGTGTCGTCGCCATCGCCACCGAAAAACATGTCAGCATCATTTCCACCCAACAGACTGTCATCTCCTCCCTCTCCGTACAAAGTGTCATTGCCAGCCAACCCAGACAAGGTTTCATCACCTGATCCACCGATGATAATATTGTTCATAAAATTGCCGGATAGAGTGTTGGTGTTGACATAGGTTACTGTGACAGTGCCGGTATTCTGACCTCCATTGCTATCATCTGTTTGATAGGTAAAGGAACCATCTCCCGTTATCCCGCTCACAGTCACCTCATCAGTCCCATCTGTCACTGTATAGCCACCGGTTAAGGGCGCAGCAGAGGAGACAAATAAAGTATCGGCGCTATCCACATCTGTATCATTCGCTGTTAGAACAAAATCATCAACACGAATTGAATTCGTTGTTGTGTATATACTATCCGCGACCGCCACCGGGTCTGTATTACCCGTAACAGTAACAGTCGCTGTTTGAGCGATAGACCCTCCCTGACCATCAATAACATCATATGTAACTACAATTTGTGTTGTCTGGCCCGCCGTTAATCCACTGAAAGAGGCATCCGAGGGGTCCACGGACAAGACCGATCCTGACAACGTCAAGCCTGCTGGTAAGGCCGACATATTGGAGAGGCTCAGTGTATCATTAAGATCAACGTCGCTAGTAAGCGATAATAAATCCAGATATAGAAGAGACCCTCCTTCATCTGCATCCACTGTAAGGACCGATGTTACCGTTGGGGCATCATTGGTGCCCGTGACTG
>JAESPT010000083.1 GCA_016765515.1 Sneathiella sp.
ATCCGCATTTAGAAGCGACCGGGTTTTTCTCGTTCACTGATCATCCAAGTGAAGGGCGGCTTAGGGAGATGCCGGTTCCAGCCACTTGGTCAAAAACTCAGCCAGAACCCACACGTCCAGCGCCAAGGCTGGGAGAGCACAGCGTGGAAATTCTGCAGGAATTGGGATACAGCGCTCAAAAAATTGAAAGTCTTGTTGAATGTGGAGCGACTGCTACACTCTCATAACAATATTTAAGCCATAAATCAGACTGATAAGAAGAAGGAAAATTATAAATGTCAGCATCACAGATTAAACCATCCGGTCTCTATTATGAAGAGTTTGAAGCAGGGATGGAGTTCCATCACGCTTTAACACGGACAATCACGGAAATGGACAACATCATGTTTTGTGCCATGACCCATAATCCGCAGCCTCTTCATCTGGATGAAGAATATTCCAAGAATACGATGTATGGCCAGCGGATCGTCAATAGTCTGTTCACTTTGGGGTTGGTTATTGGGGTTACTGTGGCGGATACTACTTTGGGGACAACTCTTGGAAATCTCGGAATGACCGATATACGGTTTAAAAATCCGGTTTTTCACGGAGATACTATTCGGGTTGTGACGAAAATCGTGGAAAAGCGGGAAAGCAAGTCCCGTCCAAACGAAGGGATCGTTACGTTTGAGCATTTTGGATATAATCAACGGGACGAAGAGATTGCCTATGTGACCCGTACGGGTCTGATGAAAAAGAGGCCCGCATGATTATCCGATCCTGGCTGTTCGTTCCCGGCGATAGTGAACGGAAACTTGAAAAAGGACGATCAAATCAGGCCGATGCCCTGATATTGGATATGGAGGACTCTGTCTCCGACGACCGTCAGGACGTTGCGCGAGAGATGGTCTGTGCCTATCTTCAAAAACGGAGCGATCGATCCAAACAACAGCTATGGGTGCGGATTAACCCGCTAGACCATCCCTTTTCCCTGGCGGATCTGACAGCCGTTATGCCAGGAGCACCAGATGGTATTGTCCTACCGAAAGTGTATTCAGCCGAGGATGTGAATACACTTGATAAGTATCTGTCCGTTCTGGAAGTTCGGGAGGGGATTGAACCGGGTTCAACAAAAATTCTGTGTGTGGCAACAGAAACAGCGGCCTCTCTTCTGACGTTCCATACCTATCTGGATAATGTCAGCGACCGTCTGGTTGCCATGACGTGGGGCGGGGAAGATCTGGCTGCAGCTCTTGGCGCTAGCGACAACAGGCATCCGGTAACGGGAGAATATGACGATCCGTTCCTGATGGCCAAGACACTCTGCCTGGCAACCGCGCGCGCCATTGAAACACAGCCTGTTGGTGTCGTTTATACCAACTTCCGCGATTTAGAAGGATTGGAAGCTGAATGCCTGCGGGATCGCCGGTCCGGTTTTATCGGTAAAATTGCCATTCACCCAGCTCAATCCGACGTGATCAATAAAGCTTTCACGCCGTCAGATGAAGAAATTGACCATGCGAAAAAGGTTGTCGACATCTTCGAAAAGAATCCGGGCCTTGGGACCATTGGATTGGACGGTATGATGCTTGATATGCCCCATCTCAAACAAGCGCGAAATTTATTGGATTTGGTGGACCAAATACGAGGGCGTGGATAACGCAAATAAAAGAAACTCTCGTCATCGCAATAGTTTAGCTGCGATGACGAGCAATAACGATAATAAACAGGGAAATTGACATGGCTGGATCTTTGGACGGTATTCGGGTGGTTGACCTGACCACAGTAATCCTCGGCCCTTGGGCGACACAGACCCTTGGGGATATGGGCGCGGATGTAATCAAGATTGAAACTCCGACAGGGGACACAACGCGCTTTTCAGGCCCTAAGAAAAACCCGGGCATGGCGTCTCTGTTTATGGCGACAAACCGCAATAAACGCAGTGTTGTCCTGGATCTAAAAAAAGAAGAAGGCCGGGAAGCGCTATTTAAAATTATCGATACCGCGGATGTGTTTCTTCACAATATGCGGCCCAAAGTCGCCAAGAAGCTTGGACTTGGATATGAGCAGTTTGAAAAACGAAATCCAGACCTGATTTATTGCGCGACGTATGGGTTTAGAAAAGATGGGCCGATGGCCGACAAACCGGCTTATGATGATATTATTCAGGCTGCCTGCGGTATCGCCGATCTGCTAACAATAACCTCTGATCAACCACGATTTGTTCCGACCATAGTTGCGGATAAGACGACGGGCCTTAATGTTGTGTCCGCCATTTTGGCGGCGTTGTTCACTCGGGAGCGAAATGGCGGCGGTCAGGCAATAGAAGTTCCGATGTTTGAATGTCTTGTAGACTTTGTGATGGTTGAACATCTCTACGGGGCAGGGTTTGAACCGGCTGTCGGAAGTATGGGCTATGAACGCCTTCTAAATCGAGAGCGCAGACCTTATGCGACCAAAGACGGGTATCTGGCTGTCTTGCCTTATACAGATGCCAACTGGCGCGATTTTTTGAAAATTGCCGGTCGTGATGATCTGATTGATGATCATCGGTTTGCTGATTTAAGCACCCGGACAAAATATTCCAATGATTTGTATGGCTTCCTTGGAGAGGTTATCGCAACCCGAACAACAGCAGAGTGGCAGCAGGTTCTGGATGCGGCCAATATTCCAGTACAGGTAGTTTTGACAAAGGAAGACCTGCTTGAAAATGAGCAATTGCAGGCCTCAGGTTTTTGGCGATTGGAAGATCATCCGACAGAGGGGACCATCCGGATGACAGATCCGCCTGTCCGCTTTTCAAAAACACCCTCAACCATAAGGCGGCATCAACCGCAGCTTGGGGAACAGAGCCGAGAAATTCTGGCGGAGGCTGGATATTCTGAGGACGAGATAGGCGCGTTATTTAAAATGAAGGCTAGCATACAGCACAGCTGACACCTTGAGGGAGGGAGCTAATGAATAAGTATAAAAATATCCTTTTTGAGGTGGACGAGGGAGTTGCCACACTAACCCTGAATAAACCTGAAACGCTCAACGCGCTCACTTTTGACATGATGTATGAAGTTCAGGACGCGCTTTCACATATTGAAGCGGATCTGAGTATTCGCGCGCTGATACAAACATCGGCTGGACGGGGATATTGCTCGGGACAGGATTTGAGAAATCGTCCTACTGGCGGCAATTTTGTTGATGATATCATGGATTGTTACTTCAAAGCGTTTAACGGCCTTCGAACCTGCCGTGTGCCCGTCATCACCGCGATTAATGGCGTCGCCGCCGGAGGGGGATTTTCTCTCGCATTGACCGGTGATATTCTTATTGCCGCAAAATCAGCGAAATTCATCCAAATCTTCAGTCGCATCGGCCTGGTGCCAGACTTGGGTTCAACTTATCTTTTGCCCCAGGCAATCGGTAGAGCTGCGGCGTTGAAACTAATGATGACAAATGATCCGATTACCGCGGACACTGCACTGGAGGTGGGAATGATCAGTGACTGCGTGGAAGACGATCAGTTGATACCTGTGGCCCGTACCATGGCATCGAAGCTGGCAAAAGGCCCGACCCATGCCTTGAAGATGACAAGAACTCTTGTGGACGAAGTTCAGGGAACTGCTTTTGAAAAACAATTCCGCAGGGAGTTGGAGGTTCAAATGGACTTGCGTGAAAGCAACGACGGGCTGGAAGGGGTTAATGCTTTCCTTGAAAAACGAGCGACCCAGTTTACGGGTCAATAGAAATAAAAGAGATTGAAGGGGAGTTGGAGGGAATATCCAGTTAGAGTGCGGCCGGAGGGAAAATTATTCGGGCGACCGTCCCAATTCCTATTTCACTTTCAATCTCGAATTTTCCACCATGCATTTCCATGAAGGAATTGACGAGTGGTAATCCAAGGCCTGTTCCCTTGTGTTTTCTGGATAATGTCCCGTCAATTTGACCAAAAGTTGTCAAAGCCGTCGATATATCCGAGCTCTTGATACCGATCCCTGTATCTCTGACTTCCAATTGCAAACCGCTGTTCTTCGGTTGAGACACATTAATAGTCACCTGTCCGCCTGTATCTGTAAATTTGATAGAGTTGGATAGGAGATTTATCAGGATTTGTTTGAAAATTCTCTCGTCTGCAGTTAGCGCAGGAAGACGAGGCGGAACGTTCACAGAGATATTTACACCGGCTTCTTTTGAGCTCTCAATAAATAGTCTTACTGAATTTTCAATTACTTCGTGAACATCGAACTCACTCGTGTTGATTTCGTACTGTTGTGCTTCAATTCTTGACAAATCCAGGATATCACTAATCATACTATTGAGATGTTCACCAGCGTTGCGAATATCCAGAAGACGTTCTCTCTGATTGTCATTTATCGTACCACTATATCCCAGAGCAAGAGTTTGTGAAAATCCTATGATGGCATTAAGGGGTGTTCGAAGCTCGTGGCTCATGTTCATCAAGAATTTGGATTTTGACTCATTTGCTGTTTTCGCCATTTTTAACGCCGATGATAAATTGTCGCGGCTGGAGTTTA
>JAESPT010000084.1 GCA_016765515.1 Sneathiella sp.
AATAAAAAGCATCTCCAGCCTTTAAGATTTTGCGTTCCGTACCAACTGTGATCTCAAATTTTCCTTTTACGACGACTCCTGCTTCTTCTCCTTGATGGCTGAGCATATTGCGCCCCGTATCAGCACCGGGTGCATAGGTTTCGTGCAAGACTTGAAGTGCCTTACCCGTCAGGTCTCGTCCGACTTGTTTATATTGGATTTTCCCTTCAGAAATTCTCGTGAGCTCATCTTCGCGGTAAAATATTTTTCTACGGGATGAAAAATCATTGGCGAAGAAATCTGACATGGGGATTGGAAATCCATCGAGGACTTTTTTTAAGGAGCCTACCGAGGGGTTCGTTCGGTTCTGTTCAATCATCGAAATTGTGCCGTTGGTTACACCAGCCCGTTTTGCGAGTTCCCGTTGTGAAAGACCGTGTAGATCTCGTAGCGACCGTAGGCGAGCCCCAATGTCAATATCCATAAATTTGTCCGTTGATTCTGATTAGTGTTTAGTATTCTAAACATGGAAATCAACATGTGAAAGGAAAAGTGGCTGTTTTGCTCATTTTCTTTTTTTTCTTGTGTCGTTTTTTGTCCTTGATACGGTTCTCTTCAATATTTAACTGGGAGACTGTGATGTCCAATTTTTCGGCAAGTTCGCCAAACAACCTCGATGCATTCTGGATGCCCTTTACGGCAAATCGGCAATTCAAATCCGACCCGCGTATGTTGGTCAGTGCGAAAGGTATGTATTATACAAATGCCGAAGGCGGTCAGGTTCTGGATGGAACAGCGGGCCTGTGGTGTTGCAACGCAGGTCATGCCCAACCTCGTATTATTGAAGCGGTGACCAAACAGATTACCGAATTGGATTATGCCCCTGCTTTCCAGATGGGGCATCCAAAAGTCTTCGAATTGGCATCGCGAATTTCCACCATGCTGCCCAACGGGTTGGATCATGTATTCTTTACGAATTCCGGTTCCGAAGCGGTTGATACAGCTTTAAAAATTGCGCTTGCGTATCACCAAGCTCGGGGTGAAGGTGCCCGCACGCGTCTCATTGGCCGTGAACGGGGTTATCATGGGGTTGGCTTTGGCGGAATTTCCGTCGGTGGTATTGTCTCAAACCGGAAAGCCTTCGGGACTTTGCTTGCGGGCGTTGATCACATGCCCCATACACATTTGCCGGAACAAAATGCCTATTCTCGCGGTGTTCCTGAATATGGCGCAGAGCTGGCTGATGAGCTGGAAAGGATTGTGACTCTGCATGACGCCTCCACCATTGCGGCGGTTATTGTCGAGCCTGTTGCTGGATCCACCGGCGTCCTCATGCCGCCAAAGGGATATCTGGAACGTTTACGGAAAATTTGCGACACGCATGGTATCTTGCTGATCTTTGATGAGGTCATCACCGGGTTTGGTCGTTTGGGAGCCTCTTTCGCAACGGAGTATTTTGGGGTCATGCCAGATATGATCACAATGGCGAAAGGGTTGACTG
Source organism: Sneathiella sp. (assembly GCA_016765515.1). Taxonomy (GTDB): domain Bacteria; phylum Pseudomonadota; class Alphaproteobacteria; order Sneathiellales; family Sneathiellaceae; genus Sneathiella. Next base: position 1,481 of record JAESPT010000084.1, read on the forward strand.
GAGGGACGATACCGATGGGGGGTGTGGTGTGTTCTAAAGATATTTATGACACTTTCATGAATGGACCCGAAAATATGATCGAATTGTTCCACGGTTATACCTATTCCGGGCATCCGGTCGCTGCGGCAGCCGGATTGGCCACACTGGATTGTTATAAGGAAGACGGCCTTTTTGAGAGAGCAAATGATATAGCAGGGTATTGGGAAGACGCTGTTCATTCCCTAAAAGGCTGCCCAAACGTCATTGATCTACGGAACCTTGGACTTATCGGTGCTATTGAACTGGAACCTATTCCCGGGAAACCAACAGCACGCGCCTTCGAAGCGTTCCTGAAATGTTATGAGAAAGGTGTTTTGATCCGGACAACAGGCGACATTATTGCGTTGTCCCCCCCCTTGATTATTGAAAAAGATCATATTGATCAAATATTTGAAACCATTCGTACGGTTCTGGGTGAAATTGCCTGATCCGGCCTCTAAATTTAGGAGAGAGTAGATGCTAATTGGTGTTCCAGCAGAAATTAAGACTCTGGAGTCGCGTGTCGGCATGACCCCTGCTGCGGTTCGAGAAGCCGTTGCCAACGGCCATAATGTTGTTGTCCAAAAGGATGGCGGGTTAAGAATTGGCTTGAGTGATGCTGATTATATTCACGCTGGCGCAAAAATTCTGGATACGGCGGAAGAAATTTTTGCTTCTGCCGATATGATTGTAAAAGTCAAAGAACCCCAGCCCAATGAATGCAAGATGCTTCGCGAAGGGCAAATTCTCTTTACATATCTACATCTTGCGCCGGATCCTGATCAGGCGAAAGCTCTTATGGAATCGGGTTGTGTGGCCATCGCCTACGAAACAGTAACCAGTGCGCGTGGTGGTCTTCCGCTTCTCGCGCCAATGAGTGAAGTTGCGGGCCGAATGTCGATCCAGGCTGGTGCCCATTGTCTTGAAATGCGCCAAGGCGGAGAAGGTATCTTGCTCGGCGGCGTTCCTGGGGTTCCTGCTGCCGATGTCGTTGTGCTTGGCGGCGGTGTGGTTGGCATTAATGCTGCCCGTATGGCCATGGGATTTGGTGCCAATGTGACAGTTCTTGATAATTCCATAGCGCGCCTAGGCGAACTTGACGGATTGTACGGACCTCAACTTAAAACTATTTATTCCAATACGGATACAGTTGATGAATATGTCAGCAATGCCGATTTGGTCATTGGTGCGGTTCTTATTCCAGGAGCGGCAGCGCCGAAATTGGTCAATCGGGATCATTTGGCAAAAATGAAAATGGATCAGTTGTCGTTGATGTGGCAATCGATCAGGGGGGGTGTTTTACAACGTCTAAAGCAACAACCCATTTGGATCCGATCTTCACAGTGGACGGTGTCGTTCATTATTGTGTGGCGAACATGCCAGGTGGTGTTGCCCGTACGTCTACTTTTGCTCTTAACAATGCAACAATGCCTTACACTATTTCACTGGCAAATAAGGGCTATAAACAAGCCCTTATTGATGATCCACATCTGTTGAATGGCCTGAATGTGCATCATGGTAATCTGACCAATGAAGCAGTAGCACATGATCTCGACAAGAGATATTTACCCGCACAAGAGGCTATTGCGGCATAAAGTCGCATTCTATTTTAGGAAGGGCAGATTTCTGCCCTTCTTTTTATTTTTGCTTTTGCGAACGATACGCATAATTAGTTGCTATAAAGAAAAGAGAGTGCTAAAAGCGGTTATTGTTATTAATAATCATTCTTAATAGATACTAAAGGAACGGAAATGCGCCTTTCAGCATTCATTCTGGCTGCAGTTACTGCGGTTTCAGGAATCTCAGCAAATGCTATCGCTGCGGCAAAAGAAGTGAATCTGTATTCATATCGACAGGAAAAACTCATCCGGCCGATTCTGGATGACTTTGAAAAAGAAACAGGTATTAAAGTAAATGTTGTCTTTGCTAAAAAAGGTATGTTGGAGAGACTGAAATCAGAAGGCATGAACAGTCCTGCTGATGCGGTGCTGACTGTTGATATCAGTCGTTTGATGGCGCATAAAACAGCAGGAGTGCTGCAGTCGATCACCTCTGATAAACTGGCGTCAAACATTCCCGCTCAGTATCGTGACCCTGAAGGGTTTTGGTATGGTTTGACCGTCCGCAGCCGTGTCATTTTTTATGCCAAAGACCGGGTGAAAGCATCAGAATTATCAACCTACGAAGATCTGGCTGATCCAAAATGGAAAGGGCGAATTTGCGTTCGTTCTTCAAACAATGTGTATAACCAGTCCATGTTAGCGGCAATGATTGCCCACCATGGAGTTGAAACATCGGAGAAATGGGCCGCAGGAATAAAGGCGAATCTTGCACGGAAACCTCAAGGCGGTGACCGGGATCAAATTAAAGCTGCTGCTGCTGGT
>JAESPT010000085.1 GCA_016765515.1 Sneathiella sp.
GCCAAAACCATCACCGATCATATTGCGGTTCTCAGACCCCATTGCTGGTTAATGGTCGGCCATTGCGGCGGTCTCAGGCGGACGCAGAATCTGGGAGATTATGTTCTCGCCCATGCCTATGTGCGGGAGGATCATGTCCTCGATGAAGATATCCATCCGTCTGTCCCCTTGCCGGCGATTGCGGAAATCCAGGTTGCCCTGACCGAAGCGGTGGCCAATGCCTCCAAGACCGATATTGACGGATCCCATCTGAAGGAGCATTTCCGAACGGGCACCGTTTACACCACCGATGATCGGGATTGGGAATTGCGGCACAAAGAGCTGGCCGTGCGGTTCAATCAGACCAAAGCCATTGCCATCGATATGGAATCAGCCACTATTGCTGCAAACGGCTTTCGGTTTCGGGTTCCCTACGGAACCTTGCTCTGTGTATCAGACAAACCCCTGCACGGAGAGATTAAGCTTCCCGGCATGGCCAACAAATTCTATCAGGACCGGACAGCGAAGCATCTGCGCATCGGCATCAATACCCTTCGATCTTTACGTGAACAAGGCATTGAAAGCCTGCATTCCCGTAAACTTCGAAGTTTTGACGAACCTGCCTTCCGATAAGGGCATTACGTTCCGTTAAAGTGGGGCACCATCAATCTCGCCAGATGAACGCATAGAAGCGGCGAGAGATCGTGTCCCATGCCGGCCACCAGTTCCAGATGAGCATGCGGCACGTAATCGGCCACATCCTGCCCGCCGCTTGAGGGAACTAGCGGATCCTCCAGCCCGTGAATGACCAGCGTTGGAACGTTGATTTTGCCCAGGATATCCCGCCGCGACGGCGCAGAAAAAACCGCGGCCATTTGGCGCAGATACCCGGTTGGACAATAACCGCGATCAAAACAGGCCTCAATATGATCCCTCAGGGCATCCCGATCCCAGCGAAAACCCGGACTGCCGATCGTATCATTGACCCTCAGGCCAAAGTCGACAATATCCTGTTTTTCCTGACTGGCCGGTGCTTTTGTCAGCGCAGCCATGACTTCAGGTTTTGGCGCAGAGACACTGGCCTCACCGCTTGTTGACATGATGGACGTCAGACTCAAGCACCGTTCTGGAGAGTGCACAGCCAGCAGCTGAGCAATCATCCCACCCATGGACATGCCGACAATATGGGCTTTGTGTAACGATAAAGCATTCATAAGGGCAATAACGTCGCGGGCCATGTCATCGAGCGAGTAGGGAATATCCGGAAAATTGCCAGTGGCTTTCCCCTCCAAGACCGCCGCCAAATCCGGAACACCCAAAGTCTCCAGTTTTTGCGATTTCCCCACATCCCGGTTATCAAACCGCACAACCTGATAACCCTTCTCAGCCAGAGTTTCGCAAAAGGCACGCGGCCAGTCAATCAGCTGGAAGCCCAATCCTGCAATCAGAATAATTGCTGGATTAGCCGGATCCCCGATGCGGTCAATTTCAAGGGTAATCTTTCCTGCTTTAACCTGTCCCATAGACTTCAAACCCCTTTATTTTTCTTTTTGTGAACGGATACTATTCCATCAGGGTGACATTTATAAACACAAAAAAACGGGCCCATAAGGCCCGCTTTTCGTAGGTTTATCCAGCAACCGATCAGACTGTAGATTTAATCCATTCGGCAATCTGGCTTTTTGGCGAGGCACCCACTTTTGTGCCGGCAACTTCACCGTCTTTAAACAACATCATAGTTGGAATACCGCGCACACCATATTTTATCGGTGTATTAGGATTTTCATCAATGTTGATTTTGGCGATGGTGATTTCACCGGCCATTTCGTTTGAAAGTTCTTCCAAGGAAGGCGCAATTTTCTTACTCATTACCGTCAAACAGAACAGGTTCAGCGGTTGATTGAAGAGATACTGTTTGCGATTGGAAAAAGGTCAGGCGAGAAAATTGAACGTGATGATCCACGTTCTGTCACGTCGAGTTTGACGCCGAATTTTCAAGAATTACGGCGATTTAGGGGTCTCCGGGAAATATCTAATTATACGATATTTGTATAATAATATTACTTTATATTACATTTATTTGCCTGTTATACATTTATCTATATTAGAATCATCTTAATAATAAAACAACCAATGACACAACTCAGGAGGGGAAACGATGTTCCGTAAATTTCTAATGGCGACTGCGGCCTTAGCCTTGATGACCGGTCAGGCCACTGCTGGTGCGATTGGTATCGGAGATTCAGTTTCTGGAACTTCTGCGACAATTTATTTGAGTACCCATACCAGTTTTGCTGGTCTTGAAGGCGGGATCACTCTTATGGGACCCGGGCAGGGCGGCGGTACAGACTACGCCTTTGACTTTGATTATCCTGGCGGGGCTGAGCCTGCTGGATTTACTGGCTATGATGCAGTTCATACCGTCACCCCTCCTAAAGACTGGCAAAGTGTGACCATTGTCGGTCTTGCAGATGGGCTATATGAATATTTGTTTACAGAAGATTTTGGTGGCCAAGTAACCGCTGCTTATTTACCTTGGACTGAAGATTATGCAGATTTTACAGGATCCTTCAGGATCGAGGATGGCGGCGTAAACAACGTCAAGTCACAGCCTAAGACACCGGACTTTGCCTGAACTAAATTTTTGCAACAAACAAAGAACTCAAAAAAAAGCGGGCCCAGAAGGCCCCCTTTTCGTGTCTTTATCCAGCAACCGGTTAAGCTGTAGATTTAATCCATTCTGCGATCTGGCTTTTTGGCGAGGCACCCACTTTTGTGCCGGCCACTTCACCGTCTTTAAACAGCATCATTGTTGGAATACCGCGCACACCATATTTTGTCGGTGTATTCGGATTTTCATCGATGTTGATTTTGGCGATGGTGATTTCACCGGCCATTTCGTTTGAAAGTTCTTCCAGGGAAGGGGCAATTGTCTTACACGGTCCGCACCATTCAGCCCAGAAATCAACGAGAACCAGTCCCTCGCTTTTCAGCACATCCTGATCAAAAGAAGTATCTGTTACATTTGTCGTAGCCATCGTATCCTCGTTTCAGGCAAAAATTGAGGGCGCACTTGAACAATCAAACGGCCCTGTCATTGCTAAATAATTACGTATTCGGTAGGCCTTCGTCAAGTGACGGAAGGCACATCAATTGTCCGGCAAGGTCATCAGATGAGGGCCGTCCGTCCATAACAGCCCGCATTTTATAGGTTTTTCAGGATACATAAGAGACAAAGCCTCCCGATAAATTTTCATCTGCCGGAGATAGACGGCGGGTACATTGTCAATTTCCGTTGGTGACGGCCGATTGGTTTTGTAATCAATAATCAGGATTTCGTGCTCACCGATGAGCAATCTGTCAATCTGGCCGGACATGATCTGATCGCCGAATAACCCTGTGAGCGGCACCTCGGCCAGACTATCCGGTCCAAAAATCTCGGCGAATTCCGGATCATTCAACACGCGCAGTGTCTCTGTCAGTATTTGCGCCTGTTGCCCGTCACTCAGACCATGAGTTGGTCGCGCCAGCCATTTTTTTGCCACGGCCTCGCGCTCCGACACATTAACCGTCGGCAGACTTTCCAAAAGCCGGTGGATCAGAAGTCCCCGGTGGAAACGCCGACCGTCATCACCGCCCAGCGGAGACCGCACGGAAGGTTCCTCTTCTTCACGGGACGGGGTCAGCGGTTGCGGCGGGAAGGGTTCTGATGCCGGAGGAATGAGCACCCAGTCAGGGAGTTTGACTTTTGCCGGTGTTTCACTGTGACTTGCCGCGTCGTCCCTTGCCGGCACAGGCTCGCCCACACTGCGCCGCCGGGCAACCTCCCCCCAGGGAAGCGCGACCTCTTCGATCCTGTCCTCAAAATTCACCCCAAAAGCAGCATCAATCAAGTCATACCAACAGCCTTGCGCCCGTTTTCGTTTTCCCTCCCAGCCACAAATATACAGTCGATCCTCAGCCCGGGTCAGCGCAACATAGAGAAGGCGCTTTTTTTCCTCAATTTGTCTTTCCTTGATGGATGAGCGAGCCGCCCGCGATCGGGTTTCATCATTATCTGTTTTCACCGGCCACAGCGGAGAGGGAACAGGCTCATCTGACCAAAAGATGGATGTCCC
>JAESPT010000086.1 GCA_016765515.1 Sneathiella sp.
GGTCGCCGCCGAATGCGTACCCGTTTGACTTTGCGGGGGTCAGCATCAATTATTTCAAAGTCTAAACCACTGGAATGGGGGATTATTTCGCCGCGTGCAGGGATATGGCCCGCTATTTGAAAGACAAGCCCACCGTCGGTGTCAACTTCATCGTCTTCCTCTTCGGGCAGCAAATCGATATCGAGCATTCCTTCCAGCTCAAGAATAGACGCGCGCGCGTCCGCTTCTATTGTTCCGTTGCCGGATACAGAGATTAACGGCCCTTCCTGTTCGTCATGCTCGTCTTCAATATCACCAACAATTTCCTCGACCAGATCCTCAATCGTAACCAGCCCGTCAATTCCTCCATACTCATCGACAACATTTGCCATGTGAATGTGCGTCGCTCGCATCCGAAGCAACAAATCCTGAACTGTCATTGAAGGAGGCACAAACAGAATTTCTCTTCGAAAGTTCTGCCAATTGGTTTTTTCCGGTTGCCCCCAAAAATTTATGAGATCCTTGATGTGAAACATACCGATGACATTATCGAGATTTTCTTCAAATACGGGTAGCCTGGAATGGTTTGTTTCCCCAAACCGTATCACCAGTTGATCCAAAGTCATTGATATATCGATCGCTTCAATGTCCGCCCGCGGTATCATCACGTCTCGGACACTCAGGTCCCTGATGCTCAAGATATTGGTCAGCATGGCTTTTTCAGAAGGATTTATTGCCTGCTCAGGATTGTCATGTTCTTCAATAAGTTCTTCAAGTGTTGACCGTACACTGCTGTCCATTTGAGAGCTGATGCCAAAAATTTTCAATATGTTGTGGAAAAAGCCTTTGCTTGATCCATTCACGGTCTCTTTCACTTTTTCAGTCGGTAGATTTTATTTCGATAAATCGTCGGTCATTTTCGCTACTGATCTACTCCCTTTAAACATTCGTCGACCCGATAAGGGTTTATAATATCCATTTTCCCCAGTATTTGAACTTCCAGTGCTTCCATAATCTCCGCCTCCTCATCGGTAATATGATCATAGCCAATCAAGTGCAGGATGCCGTGGACCGTTAAATGAGCAAGATGATTTAAGACACTTTTATTTTGCTCGACAGCCTCTCGGTGGATTGTCTCCTCGGCAAAGACAATATCCCCCAAAGTCAGCGGTTCTCCGAAAGAAACAGTGTTCACCAGGGTCTCTTCCGTAAGGTCTGTATCCGGAAAGGAAAGCACATTGGTCGCTGAGTTCTTTGATCGATAGTCCCGATTTAGGGTCTGAATACGCGCATCATCTGTAAAGAGAACGCTTATTTCCACTGCGGAGGACGGCTGTACATTTTTGAGATCGAGCTCAATTAACACGTCTTCCATGGTGAGGAATACGATCTCTTCAATCCAAGGGCGAAGAGAGGTCGTTGTTTCTAGCCAACAATTGTCATCGATGGATATGTCGATTTGACAATTAAAAGGAAGCGGAGCGTGAGATGATGATAACAAAATTTCAGTATTCACTTTAGTGGTAAATGTTTTTAGCTCACTCAATTATTCCGGTCAGGAATTTTGGGCGGCTTTTCCGAAGGTTTTAAACAGATCAATTATGTTTTAAGGTTGAGTTTCTTTTCCCTTTCATGTTCGCCGTATGCACGAACAATACGGGTTACAAGCTGATGGCGAACCACATCGGTTTCACCAAAATTAATAAAATCAACACCCTTGACGCCTTGAAGAATTTTTACAGCCTCTTGTAGGCCGGACCTCATTCCCAGCGGTAAATCAACCTGAGAAAGATCGCCAGTAACGGCCATTCTGGAATTCTCTCCCATTCGGGTAAGCAACATCTTCATTTGAACCGGGGTTGTATTTTGTGCTTCATCCAAAATAATAGCCGCGTTGGAAAGAGTTCTGCCGCGCATGAAAGCCAGCGCAGCGACTTCAATTTCACCGTTTTCGAGGCGCTTTACGACTTCCTCTGCTGGGAGCATGTCATAGAGGGCATCATATAAAGGGCGAAGATAAGGGTCGATTTTATCGCGCATGTCGCCAGGCAGGAAGCCTAGTTTTTCCCCGGCTTCTACCGCTGGGCGGGCCAAGATGATGCGGTCTACCTGGTTCTCAATTAACATGGAGACGGCATTGGCAACAGCAAGATAGGTTTTCCCGGTTCCCGCAGGTCCCAATCCAAATACGAGTTCATGCTTTCTCAAAGAATTGACGTAATAGGCCTGGTTTGTGGAGCGCGGTGTAATCCGCCGCCGTTTGGTAACAATCATACTTGCGGTTCCAGCGACTGAACCCCGGCTTCCATCTGCTGCGGGCAGGTCTCTTGCCATCCGAATAGCCGCATCCACTTCCCCCTCTGTAACCTCAAGTCCCTGCTGCAGCCGGGAATAGAGATCAAGTATGACCTGCTTGGTGACCGATTGATTGGCAGCGGTACCGGATATGGCCATTTTATTGCCACGCGGTGTTACTGTTACTTTAAGTCCTTGCTCAATCCGGGCCAAATAGCGGTCGTGTTCACCGACCAGCTGTGCCAAAAGGTGATTATCGTCAAATTCAAGAACGGTCACTTTTCCATTTTTTTTGGAAGAGGAGCTGGCGGGTAGGTCAGAGCTTTGTTGTGACACATTTTTTCCTAGTTTCATGCGGCGTCTGCAATGCTGCCGGGTTTCAGCTTGCCACGGAGTGAGTTGGCATTGCCTTCTTCAATAATAATTTTAGCGATTCGCCCAATTCTGTGAGGTGGGGACTGAAGATAGACGGATTGCATATAGGGGCTGCGCCCGATCAGCTGGCCTTCTCTTTTTCCTTCCCGTTCCAGAAGAACAGATATTTCTTTTCCTTCGAAGGATTTGTTGAAATTGAGTTGCTGTTCGTTCAATAGGGCCTGTAATCGTGACAGGCGCTCAGATTTTACATCTTCAGGAATCATCTGTCCATCAAGAGCAGCGGCAGGAGTACCCGGGCGCGGACTGTATTTGAAGCTGTAGGCTTGTGCATATTCAACATCCCGGATCAACTGAAGGGTCTCTTCAAAATCTTTGTCCGTTTCGCCGGGAAAACCAACAATAAAATCACCCGATAGGGCAAGGTCCGGCCGGTAAGATCGAAGTTTTTCAATAATACGCCGATATTGCGCGCCCGTATGGCGGCGATTCATGGCTTCCAAAATTTTATCGGAACCGGCCTGAACAGGAAGATGCAGATAAGGCATCAGGATATCCACGTCCCGATGAGCCTCACAAAGATCCTCTGTCATCTCAAGTGGATGAGAGGTTGTATAGCGGAGCCTTTCCAACCCCTCTAGCTCTGCCAGTTCATATATCAGCCGTGCAAGGGAGGCGGATTGTCCATTTGGTCCGACGCCGTGATAGGCATTCACATTCTGTCCAAGGAGCGTAATTTCCCTGGTTCCGGCAGCAATCATTCGTTTTGCTTCCGACACAATATCTGATGTGGGACGAGAAAATTCCGCGCCGCGGGTATAGGGAACCACGCAGAAGGCACAAAATTTATCGCATCCTTCCTGGACTGTGAGAAAAGCACTCAGATTTTTGTCGATCGCTTCGTCCGGTAGATAGTCAAATTTTGGTTCTATCGGGAAGTTCGTCTCCAGAATGTGGCCAGAACCACGGGCGGCTTCGGCCAGCATTTCTGGAAGTTTGTGGTAGGATTGAGGTCCAAATACCATATCGACATAAGAGGCACGTTTCATGATTTCGGCGCCTTCGGCTTGCGCAACACAGCCGGCGACCGCGATAATCATGTCCCCTTTATCCGCTTTCTGTTTTGCCTGTTTCATATTGCGCAGACGGCCAAGTTCGGAAAATGTTTTTTCCGATGCCTTTTCACGAATATGACAGGTGTTCAATATTGCCATATCGGCATTATTGGGTTGATCTGTCAGGGTGTATCCTAGGGGGGATAAAATATCGGCCATACGGGCAGAATCGTAGACGTTCATCTGACAACCGTATGTGGAAATATAAAGCTTCTTGGTCACTATTCCTCGCTGACCATAATCGTCATAAAAATATTGAGAGCACACTGCTCTATCAGAATATACTTTCTCTTTCTTATCAGGATTCTTTTACAGAGTGAAGGAATTGATGAGAAAAGTCACTTTTTGCACTACTTTAAGTAGTTAGTTCGTTGATTTTGTCAACTATAACTCTGGTCGATCTGTGAGCGCTCTGGACAAACCCTTGGTAATTGTCAGTTGGCAATCAATCGCCATCTTTTTTCGGCTCTCGTATTCTTTGATTGTAATGGGCGCATGAAAGCGAAGTTCTGCCGTTACACTTCCTGTTTTTAAAAAATTCCAAATATGCCCCAACAAAGGCTCATTGCCGACCCAGGCAACGGCAATCATGGTGCCGCGGGTCATCATCAGATTATCCATTTGACTGTAGGCGAGAGTCACAGGCTGCACAGTAAGGGGAGTATCGCCTTCATATTGTTCGGCGAGCGCAAAATAGGTACTCTTGAATTTCTGAATAATGATGCCGTTGGAAGACGTTCCCTCAGGAAACAGAAAGATGCTGTCACCTTGTTGAAGATGCAGTTGCATGTCATCTTTATGGGTTTTCACGGAGGGGCGTGTTTGGGCAATGAAAATTGTTTGTTGTAATCTGGAGAATGTGCCGAAAAGAGGATAATCTTCCACTTCGGTTCTTGCTACAAAACTCCCCTTCATGGTTTTTCCGACGACTGGAATATCAAGCCAGGAGATGTGATTGAGCACGAATAAAGTTGGTTTATCAGTTGAAGGAATGCCATGGGTAATGACGCGGACCCGAAGCAGGCGGCATATTCCGTTATGATAAATTTGTGGAAGTAGGTAACGTTTTTTTGGCAAAAATTGCAAAATGAACAGTTGTAGCGGGATCAGTGCAACTGTCCACAGAAGTGCAATCAGAACGACAAAAAAGGAGCGAATGATGGTCATGAATTTGCCTGGCTACACAATGATCGCGTCGTCAGTCTATAGATCTTTCTTGTGAAGTGTTGTTTGGTTGATTTTGACCAGGGATTCTTCCGGTGAGACGTCTTTGACAAAATGTCCTTTGATGGGTTTGCCATAGAGTTCCAGTCGGTGATCAACAAGCTCGTAACCAAGCTCGCTGGCGATCAACCTTTGTAATTCTTCAATTTTTTCACTGCTAAATTCGATGACCTGTCCTGTTTCTACATTGATCAGGTGATCATGATGCTGATCAGAAACTTCTTCATAACGGGCGCGGCCATCGCCGAAATCATGGCGTTCCAGAATACCGTTCTCTTCAAACATACGCACTGTTCTATAGACGGTTGAAATACTAATAGTGTTGTCGACGTCTGACGCTCTCTTGTAAACGAGCTCAACATCCGGATGATCGTGGGATTCAGACATAACGCGCGCGATCACACGGCGCTGTTCTGTCATACGCAATCCTTTATCCACACAAAGCTGTTCCAGTCGGGATGGCATTCAGGGGCCTCGATTAAATAACTGCAGACTCATTATCGTTGGGCCAATCCTATATGAATTACGGAACTTGAACCAGAGGAGAAACGCCTATGTGGCAACTGTTTTTTTCCGGCGTGTCCCCAGACCAATTTTTTTGGCGAGATTGCGGCGCTGGTTTGCATAATTTGGAGCAACCATCGGATAATCAGAAGGAAGCCCCCACCGCTGACGATATTCTTCCGGTGTCATATTATAGGCTGTTTTAAGGTGGCGTTTAAGCATTTTGAGCTTTTTGCCATCTTCCAGACACACGATAAAATCCGGTTGCACCGATTTGCGAATTGACGTCGCAGGCTGTGGCCGATCACTCACAGGCTCTGACGTGCTTACATTGGACAGAGTGGAGTAAACTTCTCGAATTAAGCCAGTGATTTCGCCGGTATCCATTGTATTCCGAGACAAGTGAGAAGTTACAATGTCTGTCGTGAGAGCGAGAAGCTCCATTTTCTCGATTTTGTCAGACACCTTTTCTATTCCTCCATTTAAAAGTTCGCTGCCTTGTAGTGTATGTTGGTAATATGTGCAATAGTAGGTCAAGAATAAAGAGCATTTTTAAAAAAATACATACTATTTCGATGTAGTCAATTACATCAGTACTTTATTTTTCACCCAGCTTTGGAAATTATTTGATTTTACTGCTAATATTAGTGTTCTAGTTTTTGTCGTTTAATTGGTCTCTTTTTAGCGTCTTGCCTTGGCAACTAGAGCAGTTTTTTATCCATGATGATGGCATCCACTTTTTTGCCGGATTCACGATAATAGTTCTTTCGGGTGCCAATTTTTTTAAATTGTCTTTTTTCATATAACCGTATGGCCGGAATATTTGTGGCGGATACTTCAAGTAAGAGCCGAATTACTCCTTTTGTAAAAAGATATTTTTCACCCTGTTGAAGAAGAATGTGTCCGTATGAGCGTCCCCTTACTTCAGGCAGGACACCAATGGTCAGAATTTCCGCTTCTTCAATTGCGACCTGATAGAGGGAAAAGGCGACAGGATTATCTGCCTCTTCAAGAATTTGCGCAAACGTGCCGGGTTGCCTCAGTAACTGCTGAAAATTCCTTTTGCTCCACCCTTTTGAGAAACAGGATGAATGAAGACCGGCAAGTAAATCTGCGGCATTTCCATTGTTAAAAAAAGTACTTTTGGCGGTCATCATGAGGGATTCGTATTAGGATCTATTCCGCCTGGTAACTTTGCATCTGGCGCCCGTAAATATACAGGCGCTGGCGCTGGCGATCCGTTGGCGGGCCTCCCTCTAGACTGTGCAATAGATGCAATTATTCGCGCATCCGGATTGGAGTCCAGATCCAGAATTTCACACGTTTCATTTTTCAATTCCCCTGTCTCTTTCAGGAGATCCGCCCCACTTCCTAAAATGACAAAGGATCCGGCGGGAAATGATGTGTGTATTCTGTCAATTGGAATTGCTTTTGCTGCCGTCAAGGGGCTCGGCAAATTATCGGAATCCTGGTAGGCGAAAGTTTGAAAATATAGTTCCTTCCGGCGGGCGTCTGTAGCGACCACAATCGGGCGTCCTTTCGCCTGAGATTTTGTCACGGATGCAGCGAGTGCCTCCAGCGTGGTGATGCCGATGCAGGGGGTGGA
>JAESPT010000087.1 GCA_016765515.1 Sneathiella sp.
CAAAAGCTGTCGAACACGGCGCCGCCCCATGTTTTTATACGTTGGGGAACTGACCACAGAAACTCACACCGTGATAATAGTTACTTGGTAGCAACATCACAAACGAATTATTACTTATGGTTAAAAAAACTTTTGACGAATTTACTAGGATGAATGATTGCGTAATGGCCAATTGTGAGATTTCCGTCTTAATAAAAATATGTTCATTTGCCATGAATGTGAGAACTAGGGTAGGAATGATATCAGAGGGTTGCGTGTTCATTGGGCCATTGGCTAAGGAGATTTTGGTGAATTTTTTTCGTAGAGTGCTTTTTCTATTTTTGGGACTGCTTGCACTTTGCGGTTTATATGCAAACGATAGTCTTGCTGCGGCCGATGTCACAGCGGTACGACTGGGTTTACATACCGATAAAACGCGCTTTGTCGTGGAACTCTCCGAAAAACCTATTTACAATATATTTTACCTGCCCAACCCGTATCGTATCGTTATTGATATGCAAGAGGTAAATTGGAAGGCTCTGAAGGTAGGGAGCCGTAAAACCGGTGTTATTGAAAATTATCGATACGGCCTCTTCCGCAAAGGGACGTCGCGACTGGTCCTTGATTTGAATGCACCCGTGAAAATTATCCGGCAGACGATTCTTCCGCCTTCGGAAGGAAAGCCTTTTCGATTTTTCATTGATGTTCAAAAGACAAATAATGATACTTTTCAGGCGCTCGTAAAGGCAACTCGAAAGACCAAGTTGGCATTTGCGCCGCCCGTCGTTCACATTGTGCCAGAAGATAAGAAATCAAAAAAACTGAGAATCGTAATTGATGCAGGACATGGTGGTATTGATCCCGGAGCAACAGGTCGCAGTGGTGTCTACGAAAAACAGCTGACATTGCAGGTGGCCAAAAAATTACGCGCTCAGCTTAACAAAAATCCCAAATACAAAATTTTGCTGACCCGTCAGGACGATACTTTTCTCAGTTTAAGGGAACGTGTCGGCATTGCTCGAAAATATAACGCTGATTTGTTTATCTCGATCCATGCAGATTCTATTGCGCGATCAGATATTAGCGGCTCCACCGTCTATACGCTGTCTGAAAATGCGTCGGACGATGAAGCGGCGGCTCTCGCCAGCGCCCACAACATGTCGGATGTGATTGCAGGGGTGGATTTGGAATCTCAGGATGATACGGTGCAAGGGATACTCATTGATCTTGCCCAACGGGAAACAATGAATTTTTCAGTTAAATTTGCCAAACTCCTCATTCCTGAAATTGCGCGTTCAGGGATGAAAGTTGTTGGGAAATCTCACAGATTTGCCGGCTTCAGAGTATTAAAAGCACCGGATGTGCCATCTGTCCTCGTGGAATTGGGTTATCTTTCCAACAGGCATGATGAAAAAATACTGAAATCTTCCAAAGGGCAGTCAAAGTTGGCTTTTTCTATTTCAAAAGCAGTCGATAAGTATTTCGGAAACCGGTAGTCATGAAATTGACATACCATCAGACTATTTTAACGATATTGGACAAGTATATGCGGGTATTTTCAGAAATTAACCCATATCACTTTTGAGAGAAATGTTCCCCCGAAAATGTGTGAACGTCTATGAAGCGACTATTTAAATATGTGTTGTTACTAACTTCCCTTCTCATTCTTTTTGGAATGATTAGTGCGGGAGGAATCTTCTATGCGTTTTGGCATTTTGGAAAAGGCCTGCCCGATTACGAACAGCTCGCCAGTTATGAACCACCCGTGATGACCCGTGTTCATTCTGCTCATGGCAGTTTGATCGCTGAATATGCCCGCCAACGGCGTTTATTTGTTCCCATCGGGTCAATTCCGAAACGAATCAAACAAGCCATTATTGCGGCGGAAGATCAGGACTTTTACCAACATATTGGCATTGATTTTAAAGGAATTTTACGTGCCTTTATCGTTAATATAAAGAATCTGGGGCAGGGACGCCGACTGGTCGGTGCTTCGACGATAACGCAGCAAGTCGCAAAAAATATGCTGCTGACCAATGAGGTTTCCTATGAAAGAAAGGCCAAAGAAGCCATTCTTGCTATACGCATAGAACGAAGCCTCTCCAAAGATCGAATTCTTGAACTTTACTTGAACGAAATTTATCTGGGTCAGCGAGCCTACGGTGTTGCTGCCGCCGCACTTTACTATTTCGACAAATCTTTGAACGACTTGACCATAGCAGAAGCTGCTTATTTTGGCGCTCTGCCCAAAGCACCAAATAATTATAATCCATTTCGATTTCCTGACCGGGCGACAATACGCCGCAACTGGGTCATTGGCCGCATGCTCGAAGAAAATTACATTGATTCAGAGCAGGCGGAGGAAGCGTTGCAAAGCCCGCTGATTGTGAAAAAAGGCGGGGATGCTGAGATTATTCAGGCGAAATGGTTTGTCGAGGAAGTTCGCCGGGAACTCTATGATCTCTATGGTGTCGAAGGCTTGTATGACGGCGGATTATCTGTGCGCACAACCATGCAAATTTCTCTACAGAAATTGGGTGAACAAGCGCTGCGCGGTGGCCTTAGAACCTATGATCGACGTCATGGTTGGCGCGGACCTGTGACCAAAATCAAGGTAACGGACGATTGGTCTGACGCCTTGGCGAAAGTGATCGCTCCTAAAGGACTGACACCCTGGGAATTAGCTGTTGTTCTGAATGTGTCCAATGAGGACGTCACCATTGGCCTCAGTTCTTCGCGTAAAGGACGCATTCTTTTCGAGGATCTTAAGTGGGCTCGCCCTTGGAAAAAGAAACAGAGGGTGGGACCGCGTGTCAAAAAACCGTCTGATGTCTTGACTGTGGGCGATGTCGTCGCGGTGACCCCGCTTATCGGAGACGAAGCGCAAGAAGGGCACTTCGGCCTGGAACAAATTCCCGATGTGTCTGGCGGACTTGTTGCGATGGATCCGCATACGGGGCGTATTCTGGCACTTGTCGGTGGCTGGAGTCAGGAAGCGTCCGAATTTAATCGAGCCGTTCAGGCTCGGCGTCAACCCGGTTCATCGTTTAAACCATTTGTTTATGCTGCAGCTCTGGATAATGGTTTTACGCCAGCAGACAAGGTTATGGACGGACCATTTGTGTTAAATCAGGAAGATGGAACCCGGTGGAAGCCCTCCAACTATACAAAAAAATTTTACGGTCCCAGTACCTTGCGACTTGGAATTGAGAAATCTAGAAATCTCATGACGGTTCGTCTCGCACGGTCCATTGGTATGGATGTTGTTGCTGATTATGCAAATCGTTTTGGTATTCACCGCAATTTACAGCCAACTCTCGCCATGGCTCTGGGCGCAATGGAGACAACGCTCATTCAGATGACGACGGCGTATGCCGAGCTGGTAAATGGTGCAAAGGAAATTACACCGACCCTGATTGACAGGGTACAGGATCGACGTGGTCTCGCTATTTATCAACATGATACGCGGAAATGTCCCGGTTGCCGTGCGTCTGAATGGCGAAATCAGGATGAACCTGAAATTCCGGATAACCGCAAACAATTAATTTCTCCAGCCACAGCCTATCAGGTGGTGTCTTTGTTGGAGGGGGTTGTTCTGCGAGGAACGGGCCGCAAAGTTTCTGTTATCAAAAAACCGTTGGCCGGGAAAACGGGAACAACAAATGATGGCCGTGACGCCTGGTTTGTAGGATTTTCCCCGGACTTGGCCGTTGGTGTTTATGTTGGATTTGATACGCCAAAGACTTTGGGACCCAGAGAAGGCGGCGGCGGTGTCGCATCGCCAATTTTCCGTGATTTCATGAAAGAAGCTTTAAGGGATAAATTGGCTATCCCGTTTCGTGTCCCCGAAGGAATTCGTCTGGTTCGGGTTAATAGCAAAACAGGGAATGCGGCCGTGGCGGGAGATCGAAACATCATTCTTGAAGCCTTTAAAACCTCCGCGGGATTCAAGCGAGCCGGGATTATTCTTGATGGTACCGATACAAATGGAAATTCGTCGGTTTCTGGTGGTCGCCCAAAAAATCCTGTAACAAATGGGACAGGTGGTCTTTACTGACCGGGAACTTCCCAGTAGTTTCACACCAAATTTGTTTGATTAAAAGAAGTGGAGCAAACATGCGTGCCGAATATCAGGCCGTTGTTGACGAAATCAAGCAGGCAATGGCCCTGCTGAGGAGGCATCTTTGGCTGGGAAAATGCAACACGACGTCTGGAAGAGCTAAACTCTCTCGTTGAAGATCCAGACCTTTGGAATAACTCTTCCAAAGCGCAAAGCCTCATGCGGGAACGAACTGGCCTTGAGAATGCGATCAATGGGTACAAGGCCATGGCGCAGGATCTTGACGATACGATAGAACTCATCGAACTCTCAGAGATGGAGGAGGATGAGGAGATGCTGGCTGAAGCGGCGGACGCGTTAAAGGATATTCAAGCTGACGCTGAAAAGCGCCGCTTGGAAAGTATGTTGTCCGGTGAAGTGGATGCAAACGATTGCTATCTGGAAATTCATGCAGGAGCCGGCGGAACGGAATCTCAGGATTGGACGCAAATCCTGTTACGCATGTATATGAGATGGGCTGATCAGCATGGCTGTAAGGTTAAGGTGCTTGAGGAAAGTGCCGGAGAAGAAGCCGGCATTAAATCTGTGACCATTGAGATTTCCGGGGAAAATTCTTATGGCTGGTTAAAAACAGAATCAGGTGTTCATCGCCTGGTCCGTATTTCTCCCTTTGATTCAAATGCGCGTCGGCATACCAGTTTTTCTTCAGTTGGGGTTTTTCCGGTCATCGATGACGATATTGATATCGAAATTGAAGATAAAGACTTGCGGATTGATACGTACCGAGCTTCGGGCGCCGGGGGTCAGCATGTGAATAGAACAGAATCCGCGATCCGGATTACTCATCTTCCAACCAACGTGGTTGTGCAGTGTCAAAACGACAGATCTCAGCATAAGAACAAAGCTGAGGCGATGAAAATGCTGAAATCCCGTTTGTATGAGCGCGAATTAAGGATCCGTGAGGAAGCGGCGATGGAAGTGCGCGGTCAACAAACGGATATCGGTTGGGGGCACCAGATCAGATCGTATGTCTTGCATCCGTATCAGATGGTTAAAGACTTGCGGACAGGTGTTGAAAAAGGCAATGCCCAAGGGGTCCTTGATGGTGATCTCGATGACTATCTTGCCGCTGCCCTCTCCCAAAGAGTGGGCGAGGATAACTAATTCGGTATTTCGTTATTGAAGCCAGCATTATTCGTCGGGTAACGCTGGTTTCTTGCTCGATTTATAGAGATACCTGTTGAATGTGTGATCCGACATTTTTAACACCATAAAACTGACAGGCGCCATGAGCAGCAGAGAAATCAAAACTCGAGCGATAAGAACGCCTGACCAGTGACCGCCAAAAGCCATGATGATCAGAGTATCTTCGATCAGGCTATGGCAAAATCCCATAAAAATAATGGATAGAAAAATGCTTCTGGGCTGAAGGTGGCCTTTTTTAATCTCTCTTAATATCAGTGCGCCGCCAAATGCCAGGCCTAGCAAAATTCCGATCATGGCTAGTGGCGCAGCGTTGGGGCCAATACCAAGAAGTTTAAGTCCCGGTGTTAAAAGCTTGGTGATCTTTCCGGTTATACCCGTGAGATCCAGTATTTTTAGAAGCGTAATCATAAAGAAAAGAATCCAGAAAATACCAAAAAGACCCAATACTGATGTTTTAATCCATCCAATCCAGGACGTATCCGACGATGCTGTTTCTATGGAGATCAAGATGTTCGCAGGATCATCAAAAAGATCAAATGTTGTGAAGATGACATGCAGCAGCCAACCATAGATAATCGCTGCCAATAACCGGGTAAATAGCGAGAAAGTGAGGGATACTCCGGTTTTTTTGACAATTATCTGCTCCATTGGCAGAGCATGGACAAAAAGCAATATACCGCCAAGAACTGTCATATCCGCGACTGTAAGGTCGAGATTTGGCGCAAGAGTGATAAGAGCCGCGGCAGCGCCATACAGACCGACAAGCAGGTTGGTTGCCAGGATCACAGCTGTTTCGGCGGGAAGGCCGACCAAATTCATGACAGGTTCACACCAGCGGCTGATAATTTCTACAATCCCAAAACGCATAGCGATCTCGACGATCACCATGACAGGAACAATAATTTTCAGAAGGCCCCAATAAACTAGAAGGCTTTCACGGGTAATTTCACTTA
>JAESPT010000088.1 GCA_016765515.1 Sneathiella sp.
AAGAGTTTTTGCTTCTTCAACCTTTACTTCCATGGCGGCCATGGTCCCGACTCCGCGGGTTTTACCTTGCGCATTACTGCGTTTCAGAATGACGTCGACAGCTTGATCCAACGATAGGATGCCTGCGGAATAAGCTGCCGCAATCTCACCGACGCTGTGACCAAGAGAGACAGTCGGGTGAACACCGAAGCTGGCAAGATATTCGACGAGAGCAATTTGGATTGCCATAATCAAGGGCTGAGCAATCATAGTGTCGCTGATTTCTTCAGAGTCCGCCTTCTCAATGGACTCAATTATTGACCAGCCTGCTTTTTCCTGAATTAGCGTGTCGATTTTTGTGATCCACAACTTGAATGTTGGATCTTCGACAATTAGATCCTTGGCCATACCGGGATATTGGGCGCCATTCCCATTGAAAACAAAGGTAATAGGCTTTGGATCTGGGTCTGCCTGACCGGTGAGTGCAGTTTGATAAGGGGAAGCTTCATCGAGATAAGCAGTAAGAGAGCTTTTGATATCTCCCAGATTTTTACCAGTGACAGCGAGGCGGTTTTCAAAACTCTCCCGGTAATGGACCGCAGCCGATGCTATTTCAACATACTGTTTTGTACTGGAAACATTTTCTAAATAGGTCAGATATTTTTCGGCGAGCTTTGCAAGCGATATTTCTGATCGAGCTGAAAGAAGGAGGGGAGGTAAATGACCGGCCCCACCTTTTGCCGTCTTATGGAGCGGCAAGGCCGTGACTTTTGTATCTAATTGATATTCTTTAAGAATGGCATGGCCATTAGCGCCACCAAATCCGAAGGAATTAACGCCGACAACAATTGGATTGTCGCGATTTTCCACGGAGGTTGTTTCTGTGGCAACTTTTATTCGGTATTCATCAAAAGGAATATCATCACGTTGTTTTTGAACATGCAGGCTTTTCGGTATTATACCGTTTTTAACAACCAGTGTTGCTTTGATCAAACCCGCCATTCCAGAGCCAGCTTCTAAATGACCAGCATTAGATTTGGCAGAACCAATTAACAGTTCTTTGTCGCGATGTGGTCCAAAAAATCGGCCAATGGCTCCGACTTCTGCTGCATCACCGACAATAGTTCCTGTTCCATGGGCTTCCAGATAGGTAACGTCTTCAGGTGGAATATTGGCAGATTTATATACTTTACGAAGCAGTTCTTCTTGCCGGTCGGAACTTGGCAGGGAAATACCGTTCGTTCGTCCATCTGCATTGGTACCGACGCCAGCAACAATGGCATGAATAGGGTTTCCATCTTCCAGTGCTTTACTGAGGCGCTTTAGGACAAGAATGCCGCCGCCTTCTGAACGGACATATCCATTGCCACGGCTGTCAAATGCCATGCATCGTCCATCTTCGGACAACATGTTTGCTTGAGAGAATCCAACAAAAGGATAGGGCGTAAGAAGAACACTGACGCCGCCGCAAATGGCCATATCAGATTCGCCCAATCGAATTTTCTGGCAGGCTAGGTCCAGGGCATAGAGTGAAGAAGAGCAAGCAGTATCAACGGAGAGACTAGATCCGTGTAAATCATAAAAATAGGACAACCGGTTTGAAGCAATGCTCATGGTTGTTCCGAGCATGAAGAAGGAATTTCCAGAAGCCAGATCGGATATTTTTGTATTGCCGTAGTCGATTGAAGAGATACCAATGAAAACGTTTGCATCTGAACCACGTACTGTTGAGGGGATAACACCAGCATTCTCAAATGCTTCCCAGCTCAATTCTAAAAGTAATCTCTGTTGCGGGTCTAGTTGTGCCGCTTCACGCGGTGAAATATTAAAAAAGCTAGCATCGAAGTCCCAGATATTATCAAGTTGTCCAGCGGCTTTGGTATAGGCTTTTCCTGGAATATCCCTTTCGGGGTAATAATAGGCATCTACATTCCAGCGTTCACTGCTGACTTCTGTAATAAGATCTTCACCATTTACCAGGACACGCCAGTAATCATCAAGGTTATCGCAGCCATTGGGCAGGCGAATAGAAGATCCAACGATAGCAATTTCATTGCCAGTAAACGTGGTGCTTGCTTTTGATTTTTTCATGTGAACTAGCGTACCTTAGTCGAATTCATCAATCTAGAAAAACTGTTTGTAACGGCTAGTTGAATTCCAGTTTTAGTATAAAAATTTCCGTTTATATGGCAATATTCAAGCAAAGCTGATTTAAACGCTTCATAAAGCGATATGTCAGATAGACATGGGTTGGTCCAAAAAGCATCATCTTGCGCTGTCGCTGTAAGACCATCCAGTGCGTAAATAGCGGAGCCTAATACCATTACAGGGACTTGTTTATCAAGGGCTGTCATACCAACCGTACTATTTATAGTTATAACACCTTTGCAATAATCCAGTATTTTACCCAAATCGCCGCCGTCAATAAATTGAACGCGATCAGAAATATCGAGTTTTGAGGACAGCGTTTGAACCTGCTGCCGATAATTAATCATACCGTTATCTAGCGGATGGTTTTTGATCAATAGCACTGCTTTTGGATCGGCATGTTTTGCAAATGATTTGATGACAAAATCTATGGCTTTTTCCAATCCCTTGAAACTGGAATGGATGCGGACCTGGCTGTCTGAATCCAGTTGCAACGGAAATAAAAAAACGGGATTTTTTCGTTTCGAAAGGGCCTCAATGATCTTTTTCGCTTGAGGACGCATCCAAGTTAATTTTAACAAACGCAGAGCCCAGGTCGAATATTCGTGCCAGATCACGTAGGGACGGTGTGTTTTGTGATGAGGGAATTTCCACTTTAGGAATAAACAGTAAAAATTATAGGCAAAGTCATACGTTATTCGTTGCTTGAGGCCGCCGCCAACGGATTTGATTCCCATCGGTGCGGTTTCATCTGTGCTAGGAATGTCTTTTGTTAGCGGGAAATCGAAATCAGAATTCCCATTTACGCCGCCTGTTTCCAAGGTAACCCAATGGGGCCGTAAATACCCTTCTTCAAAGACCCAGACTTGGATGTCCAAAATCTTGGCTATGTGAATGGCTGTCACATGCCATGTGCGGCAATCACCAAACAAGATGATATCAGTGATGCCCAGTCGATCATATTGATCCGTGATGAACGTTTTGAATTCAGCTGGTTTTTTCCGAAAATCTATTTCGTGAAAATCGTGCCAAAACAATTGGTCTCCGCCGTTGAAATTAACTTTGTGGACGGCATGCCCATCTGCGGCAATCCGCTTTCCAAGTTGCAGAAAGAAAGGACTGGCTATTGTCTGCAAAAATAAAAATGATCTGTTTTCAAGGGCAACCAAGGACGTAATACCTATTATTTATCGATCTTATATTAGACTGAATATAATCTACACGGCAGGAATATGGCTACCTAAATCAGATCAGAAGTCATTTCCCTTTCCGTTAAAGGTATATGATTCTTGGATATGTTAGTTTTCTCACAGTCAGAAAAAAATTTATACAAAATCAATGAAAACCAGTAGTTTAGAATGACACCAACGAGGAAAGTAAAGAGGGCTTTAGCATTAATAAAGCGCAACGCCAAGATAGAATGATGGTTGAGACGCATCGGGCGTGTCTTGAATGCGATATGCTGCACGAAATTACTGAGATGCACTCGGGAGAAGCTGGATATTGTCAGCGTTGTGGTGCCGTGTTGTTTCGCAGCCAAAAAAATAGTCTCGACGGGGCATTGGCGTTCGCTCTAACAGGTTTGATTTTCTTTTTTCTTGCTAATTTATTCCCGCTTTTAGAATTTGAAATGCAGGGGAATATTCAGACAAACAGGCTGATTGACGGATCGATAGAATTCTTTAGTGCTGGATATGGTTTGCTTGGATTGGTGGTTTTACTCTCAAGTGTCGTGGCCCCTATGTTGATATTGCTGTTTCTTGTGAGTATTCTGCTTCCCTTGAAATTTCACAAAAAACCTTTTTTCCCGGAAGCTCAAATTCGGCTTCTGGTGCATTTACGACCTTGGGCGATGGCAGAGATCTTTGTACTTGGTATTATTGTTGCCTATGTAAAATTGGGTGATTTCGCGGATGTCAGCTTGGGTGTGTCCCTTTTTTCCTTTGTTTTCATGGTGCTTGCAACACTTTTAGCGTATGTCACATTGGATATGAAGGATCTGTGGTACCGCCTTGGGGAACTACAGAAAAAATGACACAGGAACGTCAACCGCAGAGACAAACAGCACGGCAGATTGGTGCAGTCAGCTGCCATGCGTGTCATTTTCTCGTAATGCCTGATGATCCCGTTGTCGATCACAAATACTGCCCGAGATGCAATAGCGGAATTTTCAGTCGCAAGAAAAATAGCATTAACAGAACCTGGGCCTTGTTGGTCGCTGCTATGATTTTATATATTCCTGCAAATATATTTCCAATAATGACTGTCGTATCCTTTGGTAAGAAGACCGAAGACACAATCATCAGTGGGGTATTGCATCTGGCCGGTTCAGGACAGTGGGTGATCGCATTGGTCGTCTTTGTTGCCAGTATTCTTGTGCCGATAATTAAAATAATTTCACTGACTTTTCTAAATGCTTCTGTACAGATAAAATTTCGCTGGCGCCCAAAAGAGAGAGCCTATTTGTACAGGATAATCGAAACAATTGGACGGTGGTCGATGGTTGACATCTTTATGATTTCGATCTTGATCGGTTTAGTGAAATTGCAGGCAATTGCAACGGTTGAAGTGGGACCAGGTGCCCTCGCATTTGCCGCAGTTGTAATCTTGACAATGTTTGCCGCAATGGCATTTGAACCCAGATTGATATGGGATCAGGCTGAGGATAGTGTGCATGGGAGAGGATAATAAATTGAACGCAGAACAGCCTGTCGTCAGGCGGGGTTACTCTGGTTTGATGAGTATCTGGTTAGTACCATTGATTGCAGTCTTGATAGCAGGATGGCTTATTATAAAATCAGTAAATGAAGAAGGGCCAGAAATTAGTATCTCCCTCTTCAGTGCCAAAGGACTGGATGCCGGGAAAACACCCTTAAAATACAAAGATGTAACCATTGGTATTGTGGATCGAATTGAATTCCCTGAAGATGATAAAGGGATAAATGTCATTGTCTCTGTGCAAAGAGATGCCGAGAAATATTTGACGGATACCGCCCGGTTCTGGGTCGTTGCGCCCGCGATCGGTTTGGAAGGGGTCTCTGGTTTGGAGACGTTGTTATCCGGTGCCTATCTTGAAATTGATCCGGGCAGAGGAGGCGAACGGAAAACTGAATTTCTAGGTCTTGAAACCGCTCCGGTTATTACGTCCACAACCGCCGGTAAAGAGTTCTTGCTTCGGGCGAATCGTCTTGGCAATGTCAAGCGCGGTACACCCATTATTTACAAGGGAATTCGGGTCGGAAAACTGCTTGGTCATCAACTGGCAGACGATAGTCAGTCTGTGGAGTTATTCGCATTTATTGAAGCCCCCTATGATCAGCTGGTGCAGGAAGGAACACGTTTCTGGGACGCGGGCGGTGTGAATGTATCTCTGTCTACCAGCGGTATTGAATTAGGGGCAGAATCCATTCAAGCATTGTTATCGGGCTCCATCGAATTTGAAACGCCCGCTGTTTTAAGAGATACTTGGGTCGCTGACGCTGGATATGAGTTCAGACTTTACTCAAATCGCAAATCTATGGAGGACGCCAAATTTACAGAAAGAGTATCCTATATTCTTTATTTTGACGGATCTGTGAGCGGGCTTGAAGTTGGAAGTTCGGTTGAGTTTAAGGGAATGAAAATTGGAACGGTGAAAGAGATTACGCTCGAATTTCAGCGGGAAACGGGGAAATATTTTTTACCTGTGGTTATTGATATTGAACCGCAGCGGGTAAGAATTATAGAATCAACGATACCGTTTATTCCGTTCTCGAAGAAGGGAAAATCAGGGGAAAAGTCGTACAGACATTGGTTGATCGAGGACTGCGTGCCCGGTTGAAATCAACGAATTTTCTGACAGGACAGCTTGTCGTTGATCTGGATCTGTTCCCCGATAAACCAGCCCGATATTTGGCGACAAACACGTTGCTGCCAGAGATTC
>JAESPT010000089.1 GCA_016765515.1 Sneathiella sp.
AACAAATGCACTTGGCGCACTCTCACCTTCAATAACCGGACTTACATATGTCTCATACCAACGATCATTTTGCAGATATACAAGATGTGTTTTTTCCCTAGTCAGGCGCGCTTCTTCCATAGCCTTGATGGTCATATTGAATTCATCAAGCGAGACAAACTCTTTAGCGTTTTTTCCAATAACTTCTCGAAGAGGGATATTCCATTTTTTTTCAAAAGTTTTATTTGCTCGGCGGATAAAACCTTCTCGATCAATCAGCGAGATACTGGAGAGCGATGCATCGACAATTGTCCGAAGTTCCATCCTGTTACGCTGGAGCTGCGTGGACATGTGCTGACGCTCGGTTATATCATGCAACGCAACAATAAACCCCTCCATGATTGGATCATCACGCATATCTCGGCCCGACGCTTCCAACAACAACCATCCCCCTTCAGAATTTCGGCATCTGAAAGGGAACCCTGTAATATCCTCGCCCTCGCTCCCTTTTTTGATGGCCTCAAAAACGCGTTCCAAATCTACAGGATGCACAAATTCTGAAATCTGCAATCCAATTAGGGTTTGTGGTTCAAAACCCAACAATTCGCCAAGTCCTTTACTGACGAATTTGATGTCTCCTTGTTCACTGAAGCCAACAATATAACTAGGGGCTGTCTCAATCAAATCCCGATATTGCGCTTCACGATCCATCAGAGCGGTTTTAACGCGATGCAGTTTCGTCAAATTATGAAAGGAAAGAAAAAAACAGACCTCTCCAAAATACTCTATGGGGCACAAGCTGACTGAACAAAATCCGCCTAGACCATCACCTGTTTCATGTGAATATTCAAAACCTGTTATTTCACTTTCTTCTTCTAATTTCTGTTCAAGCTCAGAGCCGTGACACGTCCATAAGTGTGTCGCAGACAAATCCGCCGTTTGAAAATCTTCAAACTGATTTTCGCAGAAACTATTAGTGTAAAGAACAACGGTTCTTTGAAGAGATATGATCGCAATCGGTTGGGGAAGACATTCCACGACCGTTTTAAACATTTCATCTGAATTTTTATCAACTCGCGGAAATCGGGTTGTGATGGATTTCGCCAAATTGATATAGGAAAGATCGTCAGGACAAGGAGTTTCCCCTGCCTGCTGAAACGAATTTTCAAGCCTCATGTGCCATTTACTCCCAATGGACACTTACAAATTACTGACCCAAGAAGCTGGCTCATTTATGGCCAATCCCTCATTTTTTCTCAGGCATACAAACAAGACTATACTCCTGACAGCTCATTTACTAGGGCACAATGTTTTGATAGTCTTCCGCTCAATAATACAAATAAATCTAACAAGGAGATACAGGCATGACAGCGCCCCTTACCGTCGACATTAATGGATGGGAAAATGGCTCCCAAATTCCAACTAAATTTGCATTTGGAATGCAGGCGGCTGAAGGACATGTCGCTCTCACGAGCAATATAAATCCGGCTATTTCCTGGTCAAATGCTCCAAATGAAACAAAATCATTTGTCATTATTTGCCATGACCCAGACGTTCCCTCATCTGGTGAAGACGTCAACCAGGAAGGCAAAACAATCCCCTCCGATCTCCCCCGGGTAGCTTTTTACCATTGGGTTGTTGTTGATATTCCCCGTAATTTAAGCAGCATTGCAGAAGGCGAAGATTGCAATGGCATTACATCAAAAGGAAAATCTCCAGGGAAACAGAGTTACCGCATAACCGGTGTGAATAACTATACTGATTGGTTTGCTGGCGATGCAGACATGGGCGGCAATTACGGTGGGTATGATGGACCGTGCCCCCCTTGGAATGACAGTATTGTACACCACTATCACTTTACTGTTTATGCGCTTGATGTTGAAAGTCTTGGCTTAAGCGGTAATTTTGGCGGACCGGAGGCGCTCGCAGCTATGGAAAGTCATGTTCTCGCGCAAGGCACCTATATGGGGACGTACAGCCTAAACCCTGATGTTCCCGCGTAAACAATAGATACCAACCTTTCTCTTTTGCCCTTGGAATTCCTAATTCTGAGGGCTTATTTATCGGCATTAATCAACAAGATATTGGCCCTATCCCAAGAGTGCGCCTGTTCCTTGAAGACAACAACTTCAGGCCTAAAGAGTGACGGATCGTCAAGCGTCGCAGCGTGAAAGTAAAACCGATCAGGAAATCTTTCAGTTTTACTTAAAATAGGCGATCCACAATTTGGGCAAAAGCCAGAATAGCTAATGTATCCCGTATCTGCTGGCTGTGAATAATATTTTATTTCGCCCGTTAGAATGACATCCTCATTAGCGACAGCAAACGCCGAGGAATGCCCACCTCCCGTACTGCGCTGGCATTTTCGGCAGTAGCAGTGAAAAGAAAATTCTACTGGACCGTTCACTTCATAGTGAATTTGGCCGCATGCACATCCCCCGGTTCTGAAATCATTCATGATTATTTGTCCTTAACGCCAAATAGCCGCCGAAAATAAACAAACTACCGCTCCACCCTGAGCTCAAGGCAAGCCGCGCATCTTTCGACATCAGATTTTCGTGGATAACTGTCACTTTGACGCCAGCATCACAAGCATCAAAAGTAACTGTAACCAGAGTTGGATCTCCATTTATATCCCGCCATCCGTCAACTTGTTCTTCGGACGCCCATGTAAAAACAAGACTCTGGTTAGGCTTAATGGAGATAAAGGTTCCAAAATGGTGAAATTTTTCACCCTGCTCGCTTTCCATCAGAAAGCGCCATTGGCCCCCTTCTCTCAAATCATGCATCAATATTTTGGCTTTAAATCCCGGTGGCCCGAACCACTGCTCCAGATACTCAGGCCTCGTCCAACCGTTAAAAGCTTTTTCTGGTGTGCTGCTGAAAATCCTGCTGACCTTAATCGCTTCTGCATAACGCGCAACGGGCTTGATATTTTTGACATCAGTTAAACTCATTTTTCTTCCTTTAGAAATGCGCCAAAGGAATCCAGTTTCTGCTCCCAAAACTGACTGTAATAAGCTAACCAGTCTGTCGCTTCTTTAAGAGGAACTGCGTTAAGATGGCAGCGGATGCTCTTCCCCTCACGAGTGCGGTGCATTAGTCCAGCATTCGTTAAAACTTGCACATGCCTTGATACTGCAGCCAAAGACATCTTATGCGGTTCTGCCAATTGACTGACATAAGCATCTTCTTTTGAAAGCTGTTTTAATATCTCCCGGCGAGTTGGATCTGCCAAAGCCTTGAAAACGACATTCAAATCCAAACTTTGCTGATTTTCCATTTTTTGGAATTCCTCACATCATTCAACACATCTGTTAAATAACATAGAGGCGTCTGTCATTCAACAATTATGTTAAATGTTAAATTATTCCTCGGTACAGCAATTATTTTTACCCCGTCACATGGCGAACGAGAGAACGTTCCAAAAATCGCATTTTGGTACCGAGAGGGAAGCGTGCTATCAACCAAAAACATGCTGCCGACGCTCTCTTTGGCAAGGCCTCCAAACTTGTTTGAACTGTCTCGATCCACAAGGAGAACTTATCGGCCACTTTCGGCAATGTCTAGCGCACAGACAATACCAGCCAACCCTCCGCCAACAACTATCACGTCAAATTTTCCTCCCATTTATCTTCTACTTTTCTCTAATGCAGCTGGTATATTGAAAGTGGTTTTTTTCAAAAGTAAACCATTCTGTGAAGAACGCAGACTTGTCTTAACTTGCATTTTCAGGTCGAATACATACTTGTTTCAGCGAGCTGATTTTTAGGGACCGACCCTTATGAAGAAAACATTTGAAACCACGGGTCAAGAGATTGGGCTGGATTCATCAGGCTACAGTCTTGGCATTTCCCCAACGGCAAGCAGAGTACGCGGAATTAAGGACGGTATTACTCTATTTGACACAAGTCACAGCTTGATAATGAATGAAACACACCACGAACCGGTCTATTACATTCCTGCAGATGACATCAATATGTTACTGTTCAACCGGTCAGAATTTCGCACATTTTGCCCTTTCAAAGGCAATGCGACTCACTGGTCACTGACGACAAATGAGGGAATCACCGAAAACGCCGCCTGGTCCTATGAAACGCCTCTTGCCGAAGCAGAAGGTATAAAAGGATATTTTGCGTTTTACAAAAACGCATTGGACCAACTTTGTATCGACGAAGAAGCATCTGGAATCCCCGATGACATTGACGCGTCCAAAGAAGAACTTTCCCTTGCGGAATGGTTGACACGAGGTGTCTGGACGGCAAAAAATCAAGTCGACCTTACCCGGCAGCTTGTTGATCAATTTATTGCCATCGGAATACCAATTACACGCCTGAATGTCGCCATTCGACAACTCCATCCACTGCTTGCTGGAGAGAGTTATCTTTGGCGCAAAAAAGACGACCGAATTGAAATTCAGCAAATGCGGCATGAGAATTTGTCGTCGGATACTTACTTGAAAAGTCCCTTAAAACTGGTCACGGAGGGCCTCGGAGGTATTCGCCAAAAATTGACCGCCGAGCAAACGGAGTTTGAATTTCCTATCATGCGGAGTTTACGGGATGAAGGGGCAACAGATTATGTTGCGTTACCTCTCTTTTTTTCCGATGGTAATATTCACAATCTGACGTTAACAACGGATCATCCCGAAGGGTTTTCAACAACTCATCTGGGCCAGGTGTTTGAAGCACTGCCGCTGATAAGCAGGGTTTATGAACTTCACAAATTGAAATCCAACACGGCAACCCTCCTGCAAACATATCTTGGAAAATCTGCAGGAGAACAAGTCCTCAGTGGATTAACAAAAAGAGGGGATGGCAAGACAATTGAAGCCGCGATCCTGTTTTGTGATTTAACCGGATCAACAGCCCTGGCAGAAGAGCTTGGACAACAACAATATCTTGATCATCTCAATAGTTTCTTTGACGCTGTCGCGCAGTCTGTCTATGCCCATGAAGGGGACATCCTGAAATTCATTGGAGATGCTGTCCTCGCTATCTTTCCAGTCGAAGATACCAGTTCAGCAGCCAAGAAAGCCGCTTGCAAAAATGCTATACGAGCTGTTCGGGATACTCTCAAAAATATCGATAGCTCCCAATATAGTGGAAAACTATCCTGCACTACAGGACTACATTTTGGTGAAGTTATGTATGGAAATATCGGGAGCGAGCAACGGCTTGATTTCACTGTGATCGGAAGTGCGGCGAACGAAGTCGCTCGAATAAGTGATTTATGCAAGACAGAAAAAGCGCCTGTTATCCTTTCCAAAGAAGTTGCTGAATATTTGACCAGCGGAACAAAGTTTATAGGACACTTTTCACTCCGCGGTTTCACGAAACCGAGGCAACTTTACACCTTAGATTCCAATCAGATTTAACACTTATGACAAAAACGGAAACCGCCCAGGAAATAGAAAATTGGCTTGCGCAAGAAATGCTGGGCGAAATGGACAGCAATGGATTTCTAGCACTTTTTACAGAAATGTGTTCCCGTATAGATAAGTCTCTTTTTCCGCTCTTTCGCTGTCATATAACCATGCAAACTCTGCACACATTTTTTAATCACAATGACTACTCTTGGTATCGATCAGGTCAATTGAATGTCAACGCTCTTCCAAGATCGCAGGAAAGTCGTGACAGTTGGAAACAAAGCCCCTTATTCCCCATGCTTGAAAACCTCCTTTCAGAATTAAGGTTGGATCTGAAAGATCAGGAGATAGTTGGAAAATACCCCTTATTTCAAGATCTTGAGCCCTTCAAGGTAACGGACTATTTTGCCTTACTTTTTCCCTTTGGAGAGTATAGAAAAAGCGTTGAACAAAAAGATGGTCTCATGATGTCCTGGATAACC
>JAESPT010000090.1 GCA_016765515.1 Sneathiella sp.
CTACCCGTGCGTCTGGAACCAATGCTGTTCGCTATGGTACAATGCGGGAAAATATACTGAACCTGACTGTGGTTTTACCGGATGGAAGCGTTATTAAAACCGGTGGGCGCGCAAAGAAAAGTGCCGCAGGATATGACTTGACCAAGCTTTATATCGGCTCCGAAGGAACACTGGGCATAATTACGGAAGTTACGCTGAAGCTATATGGCACCCCTGAAGCAATTTCCGCGGCTACGGTGTCATTCCCGAATATTGAAGCTGCGATACAATCTGTTATTCTGACCATTCAATGCGGCATTCCAATCGCCCGGATTGAATTGCTCGATGACGTGCAAGTGGACGCCATCAATAAATATTCCAATTTGTCTTTGCCAGTTCAACCCTGTTTGTTTCTAGAGTTCCATGGAAGTGAGCTCGGTGTGAAAGAGCAGTCCGCGCAAGTTGGCAGTATTTGTGCGGATTTTGGTGGCAAGGATTTTGAATGGACAACACAATCCGAAGATCGGACGAAGTTGTGGCAGGCGCGTCATGACGCCGCTTATGCTGCGAAGGCGCTCCGTCCTGGAGCATCTATATGGGCAACAGATGTTTGTGTCCCAATTTCGCGTCTCGCGGATTGTATTATGGAAACAAAAGCTGATTTGGAAGGAACAGGGTTGATTGCACCGTTGGTCGGGCATGTCGGTGATGGGAATTTCCATTTGGCCTTTGTTCTGGATATGGACAATCCGGAGGAGCTTGAACAAGCAGAGAGAATTAATGAGCGGCTCATTGCGCGGGCGCAAGCCATGGAAGGCACGTGTACGGGGGAGCACGGTATTGGCTTGGGCAAGAAGAAATATTTACGGGATGAATTAGGGGGGGCTGTGGACGTTATGACCGTGTTGAAACACGCTTTGGATCCACATAATATTATGAATCCCGGAAAAATTTTCTAACGTGTAAAAGACTTTAGGTTGGTCCGTCAGTTCGTTGCGCACATGCGGACTGACAGATCTTCCGGTAGTTGCGTTTTGCTGTTTCCGCAGGCGTTGTCCAATTGTGATTGTTTGAGGTTTTCAACGTCGCTTAGGTTCGCGACGGAAATATTTGGCCCCCACAGAACAGTTCCGTCCATGTTTGCTTCTGAGAAATTGGCATTTTTCAAATTAGCTCGATAGAAAATTGCAAATCGCAAATTTGCACCACTTAAATTTGCACCACTCAGATCAGCACGGGATAGACGGACATTTTTCATTTTGGCATTCCTAAGAATTGCCCCTGTCAGGATTGCCCGCTTAAAGTTCGAATCCGTGAGCACAGCATTGGTGAAGTCTGCATCCTTAAAGATGCCTCGTTTCATATTTGCCTTTCGCAAGTCTGCTTCGATAAAGGAAGTGGCAGAGGCAATAACATTCTCAAGGTCTGCATCCCGCATGTCCGCTTCATCAAACCGGGCGCCCGAAATATCCGCTTTCTCTAAATCTGAACCCCGAAGGGTTGCGCCTCTCAAATTAGCATTTTTCAAGTTTGATTTTTCGTGATCAGTTCTGCGTAAGTCCACGTCAACAAGCAGTGCATCTTGCAAATTAATGTGTTTGAGTATGGAATCGCGCAGCTTACTGCCGGATAGATCTGCGCCGGGCATGAGGTCGGCCTGCATTTTCGATTGTCGCAGATCACAATCCCTACATTGCCCATTCTCTTTCAGTCTTTTCATATCTTCTGGATCATAGGCGTAGGTGTCGGCGGACACAGATAGGCCCCAAACCAATGAAAAAATAAACAAGGCTACTTTCATAAATGAGCTCCTGTAGAAATGCGATAGGGCATGCGTCTCTTATCCAATCTAATGCAAGATGGCTTGTTTTACAATGTAGGCAGGAATTTGACATCTGATTTTCATACTGCCACTATCTGGGAAAAATACGAAGAATGAAGGTAACAACAACCGGCCTTTCCGGTTTATTTCATCGAATGGAAAACATATGATATCTGCAGTCCTATGGGATTTTGGAGGCGTTTTAACGTCGAGCCCGTTTGAAGCATTTAACAAATTTGAAACCAAGCAGGGATTGCCTGAAAATTTTCTGCGGAAAGTTAATTCTACAAACTCAGATTCTAATGCCTGGGCGAAATTTGAAAGAAGTGAAATCACCACAGATGAGTTCGATGCCTTGTTTTTTGAAGAAAGTGAGCGTTTAGGTCATCCTGTCGGGGGAAACGATGTTATCCGTTTGCTTGCAGGGCATATCCGGCCACGTATGGTATCTGCCCTAAAGCGAATTTCAAAAGACTACAAATGTGTGTGTCTGACCAATAATGTCCCTGCGGGACATGGACCGGGAATGAGCCGGACAGAAGAAATGCAAAAAGCTGTGATTGAAGTAATGGGCCTGTTCGATCAGGTCATCGAGTCCAGCAAGATTGGAATGCGAAAACCCGATCCAAAGATTTATGAATTTACGTGTCAAGAAATGGATGTAGAGCCCAATGAAGTGCTTTATCTGGATGACTTGGGCGTTAATCTGAAGCCTGCAGCTCTTATGGGTATGCAGACTATTAAGGTTGTGACCGAGGAACAAGCCCTTAACGATTTGGGTTCTGCCCTTGGTCAATCCTTTCTATAATTTACCGAGTGAGAAATAGTATGAATAGAGTTCTGGAACATACGGGTGCCAAATACCCGATTATTCAAGCGCCTATGGGGTGGATAGCACGGTCCCAATTGGCATCAGCCGTTTGTAATGCGGGTGGTCTTGGTATCATTGAGACATCCTCT
This sequence comes from Sneathiella sp., assembly GCA_016765515.1. Lineage (GTDB taxonomy): Bacteria > Pseudomonadota > Alphaproteobacteria > Sneathiellales > Sneathiellaceae > Sneathiella. The sequence continues at coordinate 2,762 of JAESPT010000090.1, forward strand.
CGCGAAACGGATAATTGCATCGCAGAAATAAAGAAAATGAAGGAGCTGACGGATCAGCCTTTTGGCATCAATCTGCCGCTTATGTTTCTAAAAGATGCGAACATGATCAATTTCGTTGCGGAATCTGGCGTGAAATTCGTGACGACATCTGCGGGAAACCCAGCCAAACTGATCGAAATCTTGAAAGCACATGACATTATTGTTTATCATGCGGTCCCTACGGTAAAGGCGGCGCTTAAGGCTGTTGACGCTGGCGTTGACGGGTTGGTTGTCGAAGGCGGGGAAGGCGGCGGTTTCAAGAATC
>JAESPT010000091.1 GCA_016765515.1 Sneathiella sp.
AAAACGTACAACATCAATACCTACAAGTAATTTGGCAAAGCTCTATTGTATTTTTTCATCTTTATTGTATCTTACAGACACATAAAAATAATAAAATCCAGAGCTTAACTACGTGTAGCCCTGCGTTGTGCATAATGCTAGAAAATCAACAAAAAAAACAAAATGTTAGAGTTTTTATCCAAACAAATACCTTACAATTCTAGTTTTAGAAAGCAATTTTTGATTGGTGCTTTTTTAGGAGGACTTGTGACTTTTATAATGATTTTCCTGCAGCCTTTTGACACAAATAGATTTGAATCTAACCATAAGTATTTAATATTTTCTGGCTTCGGTTTATTATTCTTGTTGTTATATTTAATTTGTGTAAGAATGGAAAACTTGTGGTATAATTATAAAAACAAAAAGTGGAGGATTAAATCTGAAATTGTTTCGTTTATTACTTTTGTACTTATTTCAAGTATCCCAATTCATTTTTACAATCAGGTCTTTCTCAATGATTTCTTTGATTACAAATATCATGGATATGAATATCTAAAACATGGGCTTTGGTTTTTCCGAAACTCAATAATACCTGTAATGTTGATTCTTCTTCCTTTTTATGTCTACTTCAGAAATAAATTTGGAGAATTAATTACCTCTGAAACTTTGAGCGAAGTTGTGTTCTGTGGGATAAATAAAGGAGAAAAAATAATACTTCAAAAAGAAAAGGTCTTATTTATCAAAGCATCTGAAAATTATGTAGAAATATATCACACAAAAAACAATACTATACAACATAAAACATTTAGAAATACATTATCAGTAATTGGTAAACAAGCTCCATTTTTACACAAATCTCATCGCTCTTATTTAGTAAATATTTCTACAATAAAAGCTGTAAAAGGAAATTCACAAAATGCGAAAATAGCGTTTCATCTTGACGGTTTAGAAGTTCCTTTATCAAAATCATATTACAAAACCGTAAAATTAGCTTTAGGTATTTAGCCCATAAATTATTGTTTCGCCATAAAAAATCAGTAGTTAATCAATAAAGGTATCCTTTTGTCACTCCTTTTTGTGTCACTTTAATTTTCTAATTTTCTTTGACAAATCATTCGTCATTAATGATACCTAACCTAAAGAAAGATAAAAAGATGAAATTAAAAAGCTACGCTTTATTATCAGTATTATTATTTAGTATTCTAATTGGTTGTAAACCATCGGACAAAAAATCCATTCACCAAGAAATAAAAAAACGGACAAACGAAATTTTCGCTAATTTAGTTGAAATTAGAAGAAATTTCCACGAACATCCCGAATTAGCTGGAAATGAAAAAAGAACTTCTAAAATTATTTCGGAATATTTATCGAATTTAGGATTAGAAGTTAAAACAGGTGTCGCAGGTCATGGTGTCGTTGGAATCTTAAAAGGTGGAAAAAAAGGAAAAAATATAGCTTGGCGAGCTGATATGGACGCTCTACCAAATGGTTTTCCTGACAAAGTACCATATAAATCGAAAGTTCCAGGAATACAACACGGTTGCGGTCACGATGTTCATATGGCAATTGGACTTGGAATAGCTGAAGTATTAGCTAAAAACAAAGAATCAATTAAAGGTACAATTTATTTCATATTTCAACCAGAAGAGGAAACTTTTATTGGTGCGAAAAATATGGTTAACAGCAATCAATTTTCAGAAATGAAAATTGATGAAATATATGCATTACACGTAACTGCTTTGCCAGTAGGTCAGATAATGGTTAAACCAAACGAACTATATGCTTATCAAAAACGAATACAGATTAAATTCAATGATAAATTTTCAAAAGAAGATGCAGGAATTCTATACAATCAAATAAGAAGTGAAATTCTACGAAAAAAAGATGGAGCAAATCCTTGGGAAATTCCAAAGGCATTCGATTCTATAATTGGATTAAGTAATCCAAATACTGTTTTCAAAGATTATCTTTTTATGGAGGAAAATTTCGTTATCGAAGAAGGCAACAATCAACTTGACGTAAAAGCTTATATCTATGAAACTAATAAGTCAAATTTGCCTAATATTTTACCGAAAATTGAGCAGATAATTAGTAAATCAGAATACGAAGATAAATTCATCTCGACATCATTTATTCAAGAAAATCCAACAGTAATAAATGATGAAATATTAACGAAAAATGCAATTAATACTCTGACAAATATTTATGGCAGTAACTCTGTTGTGATGAATTATGGTCAAATCCCATATTTCAACGATGACTTCTTTTACTTTCAACAAAAAATATCTGGAGTGTATTTCTTATTGGGTGGTTCAAATCTTGAAAAAGGAATTAGTGCTGTGAATCATGCACCAAATTTTGGAATTGATGAAGAATGCATAAGAGTTGGAGTTAAGTCTTTTTCATCGTTAATTTTGGAAAGGACTAATAGTGAATAAAGCACTATGCACAACAATGCCTATAATTAATACGGGTTTTGGTGTTTAAAGCAAAGGCTTGCGTATATTTATGAAGTCCGCCAAATCTTTTGATTTGGCTTTAAAAATGAAAAGACAAAACAAAATAAAAAGTTTTAGCTAAGTGCTTAATCGAAAGTTTAGTTACTTTTAATTCCCGTACTAACCATACGAGCCGAGACGTTGTGCTACATGCAAACTATAGATTGTACATCTAACAATAATAATATTGAAAAACTAAATAACATTTTGAGCTAATTATGAACTTAAGAATAGCAATAGCTTTTACACTTACATTATTAATGACAAGTGTTTTCGCTCAAGAAAAAAATAATTACAAAACAGAGACTTCAATTCATTATTACGACACAGAAATAATGAAGGGTGATGAGTATATACAGCAGATGTGTGTAATTGACTTCTATTATCCAACAGATATTGAGAATTTCCCAACAATAGTTTGGTTTCATGGAGGTGGTTTAACTGGTGGAAAGCGTGAAATACCAGAATATCTTAAAAATAAAGGTGTTGCAGTTGTTGGTGTTGAGTATAGGTTGTCTCCAAATGTAAAAAGTTCGGAGTGTATTAAGGATGCAGCAGCAGCAACAGCTTGGGCATTTAAAAGTATTGAAAAATATGGTGGTAATCCTTCTTTGATATTTGTATCAGGAATGTCAGCAGGTGGATACCTCACTTATATGGTAGGGTTAGATAAAAAATATTTGACAGCTCACGATATTGATGCAAATAAAATTGCTGGATTAATTCCATTTTCTGGACATGCTATAACGCATTTTACTGTTCGTAAAGAAAGAGGAATTCCAGGAGAACAGCCAATTATTGATAAGATGGCCCCATTGTTTTATGTAAGAGCAGATGCACCACCACTATTAATTCTTACAGGAGATAGAGAACTTGAGATGTTGGGCAGATATGAGGAGAATGCATATATGATGCGAATGATGAAGGTTGCTGGACATAAACGTGTTCGAATTTATGAATTAGATGGCTCCAATCACGGACAAATGATGTACCCTGCTTTACCTCTTTTGCTAAGAGAGGTGAAAACTTTATCTAAAGAAATTATGCTGGAATGAGTATTTAACACTGATTGAATTTGATAGTTGGAAAAGCACGAAAACACAACAACGTATATAAATAATTGCTAAATTTAGAACTTAAAACAAAAATATAGTTTCGCTTTCATCGGCTTATTTCCATCCTGAAAATCATACTCTCGAAATCGCAACTATTCATATACAAGACCGATGGAATACATTCGGCAAAAAAGCCGACCCAATGTTCTACGTTGTCCGCTACGCTACCAACTCCCGCCCATTGGGATATGTATTCCATCGCA
>JAESPT010000092.1 GCA_016765515.1 Sneathiella sp.
CAATTGACACCAAACATGCGCCGGATAACGGTCGGCGGACAGGCCCTCGCTGATTTTCCGGTAGGATCTGAAGGCGGTTACATCAAGTTGCTGTTCCCCACGCCGGATTTTCGTCCCGCCGATTTTAGTGCCAATGATAAACCGATCCTGCGCACGTATACGATTCGTCATCATCGAGCGGATAAAAATGAGCTGGATATTGATTTTGTTGTCCATGGCGATAGCGGCGTTGCCGCCCAGTGGTGTCAATACGCAAAACCCGGGAATGAGATCGCCTTTGCCGGCCCGGGAAATCTGAAAGCAATCAACACATCTGCGGACTGGTTTTTGTTTGTGGCAGACATGGCGGCAATGCCGGCGGCGTTGGCTGTTCTTTCAACCTTGCCGCAAACGGCTGTTGGGACCGTATTTTTTGAGATCTTGTGCGCAGAAGATCAGCAACCAGTACAAGCCCCTCCGGGGATTAATATCGAATGGCTGGTCCAGTCTGAACCGGGCAGGGAAGGGGCGGCACTGATCGACAAAGTACGCGGCCTTGACTTTCCAACAGGAGAGCCTGGCATATTTATCGCCGGTGAATGGAAACTGGCCACGGCCCTGCGGGATCATTTGCGGAATGACCGTCTGATAGATCGGAAAATTCCTTATATAAGCTCTTATTGGAAACGGGGCGCCGATGAAGAGGCTCATAAGCGCGATAAGAAAACTTTCTAGGTCCTGCCCCTAGCCCTCCACCGGGAAAAAACCGACCATAAGAGCGATGTTACTGTTTTCTCTGATAACAGTTTTGCTTCCTGGCCGCCCTCTAATGTGATTGTCGTCGGTGTGTGCCGCGGCTTTAAATACCGCAAGCCTTGGATTTGGTGATCAACGCTAGGTGATCGTGCCTCTCGTCTGGCGTCCCACGTTGAGTTTGTTGATCGGAACAATTGGCGTGACTGTTTTTTCCCTTTTCCTGATTTGCATGCTAATCGCTGCGATGAAATTTCATGAATTTGGCTGGACGTGGCGGGCCTGTTCTGAAGATTTGAAGATGGCGTCTCTGTGCGGCGTGCATGTGGATCAAACCCTGGCGATCACTTTTGTCATTGCCAGCCTATACGCCTCCGCCGCCGGCAGTCTGATCGCCCTTCTGTATGGCAGTGTCAGTTTTACCATGGGCCAGATGATCGGCTTAAAAACCCTGTTTATTGCTGTGATTGGCGGTCTAACCTCTTTTGCCGGCGCTGTACTTGGGGCTTTTCTGCTCGGCCTACTTCGAGATTGCCTACCGGGACGTAGCCGCTTTCTCGGTTCTACTGCTGATCCTAATTTTGAAACCGGAAGGGTTTTCTAAGATTTCGTAAGGGTCGTCCAATCACTAAAAACACAAGCTATAGAATAGCTTTTTTGCATAGTATGGATAAGTTACAGGCAAAAACGATTGTGTAAATCACCTTTGGATTTCGAAATCTTTTCTGAAATCTTCTTGAATTATCTGTTTTTCGTCGTCAGATAAGCGTTTTCCGCCCACTTCTTCCTTGCTAATAATTATTTGATTAGCAAACAAATTAGCCACAGAGTTGACGGCTTTTTCCCTGGCATCTACTTGTGTGTTTTGCATTTTTTCGAAAAGTTTTTGTGAAACGATCGTTGTCATTATTAAACTCTCAAAAAGCGTGGATCTTTACAGTGAATCTATAGATATCCGCAAAGAAAATCAATGAATATATGTGATAATATTCTAATGTCAATATGTTAATAAATATTACTATATGTTGTTAAAACTATACATAAATTGTCTGTATGCATTAACTTTTTTCTAACCATAATTTTTCTTGAACCCAATTGCTATACTCGCCATGGTTAAAAACAAATATCATTCAACATATAATGGACTGCAGAAACTATTCAACTAGCAGCCAAGACATTTTTGGGGGTTAAGAATGCCGACTGGAAGAATTAAAACCAGTGTTATGGATGCGATAAAGGCAATATTACCGCGTGGCTGTCTTTATGACCCAAATAATCCGGACAGTGAAATAGTGCCAAACTGGGAGATTCCACCGGCCATGCCGACCGATGTATTTGCGGTTGCTGCTCACCTTATTTATCAATCAGGTTTACTAAACTATTTTGATCCGAACCCGGACATGAAAGCGGATCAAAACTTACCTTGCTCTTTCACGCTGGCTGTTGAAGAAAAAGAAATACTGGTCAATTTGGGGAGGGCTTGGGCAAAAGATGCGTTGGCCGTTCGTCAGGAAATTGACGAGTATTGGGAATGTCTTCTCAAATGGGAAGAAGATGCGCTGAGAGCCTCTTTGTATGAAAAGGACAATTATCCTCCGTTATGGTGGAAAGCGGCTATTTCTTTGTTGATTATTGCAGATGAAGCCTGTGCTGGCGTTGGGTTAACGGCGAATGAAGATTACTGGGTCGCATTCTTTTTTTATGATCGTTACACTAAATCTTTCGGTCTCGATGATAAAGATGGACATAAGGCAGAACGCCCTAGTCCCAGTCTCACATTGATCTGCTCTGATGATGTTGCGTGCATCTTACCCAAATTGAGAATCTCTGATGTTGGATGTACTTTAAGAAATTTGTCCAAAAATTTGTCGTATAACCCAGGCGCAGGAACAGTCAGGTGTCACTGGCAACAGCCAAACGCAAAGCCAGCATCTGACGATTCAGGGTTTCTTAAAATACTCTTGTGTCCTCTTCCTCTGGAGATAGACCACACCTGTTTTTATCCGGACTCGGCGACTAAAGACGTCAAGGATAAATGGGGTAACTTTATTCTGGAACAAAAATGGTTGAATAATGAAAATGCCGTATGCATTGAGATTGAAAAGGCATTAATTTCGGCAAAAGAAATAGATGGTGGGCAGACCGTTAGTGCAGTAATGCTTCCCGAATATTCAATTACATACAATTTGTTTGTTAAAATATGCAAAAGTCTGAAATTAATAGAACCGGGTCTAGAATTTTTGATCGCAGGAAGTAGTACCAATTGCGAGCAGGAAAAAGGAAATTTCGTTCTAACGGCTGCTTGGTATGATGAGGGTGAGACTTATATTTTAACCAGTAGAAGAAAGCATCATCGTTGGAAACTGGACAGGCAACAATTGAAATCCTATGGGATTGAAACTAAATTACCTCCCAATAAAGACTGGTGGGAAAAACATGATATTCGTCAAAGAGAACTCCATTTTTTCCAGTTCCGAGAGAATTCCGTATTTACCAGTTTAATATGTGAAGATTTGGCTCGAAGCGACCCATGCCATGAGATTTTACGGTCAGTTGGGCCAAATTTGATGTTTGCATTGTTAATGGATGGTCCCCAGTTATCGGTACGATGGCCAGGCAGATACACGGCGACATTAACGGATGATCCTGGGACATCAATATTGACTCTGACTTCATTTGGATTGGTTAAAAGGGCAAATGAAGTCGTGAAAAAAGAAGATGAAATACTTAAGGGAGAGGGTAAAGAAGAAAAGCTTGAAAAGGTGAGCAGAAGTGTTGCGTTTTGGAAAAATCAAGCAAGTAGTGACGATCCGAACAGTGGTGAAGAAAAGCCGCTAGAATTGAAGGACGATGCTTATGCGATCTTATTAACTCTTCACGCAGAAACAAAGCACGATTCCACGATTGATGGAAGGAAAAAGGAAAATAAAATATGGCAATATAACAAACACGAATCCATATCTATATAATCCTAACTAGTTTTCGAAGATATCCTGACGTTGGGCACAAAAAAGCCCCTATCCGAAGATAGAGGCTTTGTTTTGACAAAGGGCGTGTCTTTATAAGAAATTAGGCACTTTTGGGGGCTGATTTCATCACGTCTTCCGTCACATACTGGGTGAACTGCTCAAAATTTTCGATGAACAGATTGACGAGATGCTGGGCTTTCTCGTCATAAGCCTGTTTGTCCGCCCAGGTATTGCGCGGATTGAGAATGTCACTGGGCACACCTTCACATATCGTCGGCATTTCCAGACCAAAGAACGGATCTTTTTCCATTTCCACTTCGGCCAATGTGCCATCCAAGGCCGCATTAACCAGGGCTCTTGTATGGGCGATGGGCATGCGGTGCCCGGTTCCGTATACGCCGCCTGTCCAGCCCGTATTTACCAGCCAGCAATTCACATTACCCTTGGCAATTTTGTCGCCGAGCATCTTGGCATAGACGGACGGGTGGCGCGGCATGAAAGGCGCACCAAAACAGGTGGAGAAGGTGGCTTGCGGCTCATTGCCCAGGCCTTTTTCCGTTCCGGCCAGTTTCGCTGTATAACCAGACAGGAAGTGATACATGGCTTGTTCCGGGGAGAGTTTGGATATGGGAGGCAAGACGCCAAACGCATCTGCCGTCAGCATGATCACATTTTTAGGACTTGCCGCAATACCGGTTTCACTGGCATTGGGGATAAAATGTATGGGGTAGGATGCGCGCGTATTTTCCGTATAGCGATTGTCATCCAGATCGAGGACGCCGTTTTCGTCCATGACCACATTTTCAAGGACCGTGCCGAAACGACGGGTGGTCTCATAAATTTCAGGCTCCGCTTCCTGGGAGAGTTTGATCACCTTGGCATAACAGCCGCCTTCGAAGTTGAAAACCGCGTTATCAGACCAACCATGTTCATCATCGCCGATCAGCATGCGGCTGGCATCGGCAGACAGGGTCGTCTTGCCCGTGCCGGACAGACCGAAGAAGACCGCACTTTCCCCCTCACTGCTGACATTGACTGAGCAATGCATGGGCAGGATGTTTTTCTCGGGCAACAGGTAGTTGAGAATGGAGAAAACAGATTTCTTAATCTCACCGGCATAGGATGTACCGCCGATGATCACCAGTTTTTCAGCAAAGTTGGCGAGAACAAACACTTCAGACCGTGTGCCGTCAACAGCGGGATCAGCTTCAAAAGACGGCACCTGTAAAATTGTGAATTCCGGCTTAAAATCGGTCAGTTCTTCCGCAGCTGGCTGGATAAACATGTTGCGGGCAAACAGATTGTGCCAGGCACATTCGGTTACAATGCGAACAGGAAGGCGGTGATCTTTATCGGCACCGGCATAACAATCCTGAACAAAAACTTCCTTGCCTTCAAGATAGGCAATCATCTTTTTATGAAGGCCGGCGAACTTTGTCTCTTCGAAAGGCTTGTTGACTTTGCCCCACCAGATGTTTTTTTCGCTACCCGTTTCCTTAACGATAAACTTATCGTTTGCTGATCGGCCAGTATGCTGTCCGGTCAGGGCAACCAATGCACCTCCGGCAGATAACTGCGCTTCTTCCCGGCAAAGAGCCTCTTTGTATAAAGTTGGTGCAGGTAAATTCCAGTTTGCTTTACCAATGCCACCAAGTCCCTGCTTGTCCAGCCCAAAAGAACTCTTATGAGATCCCGTTTCTTCCACTGTGTCTCTCCACCCTTGAGAATGTTTTTTTAATTGATTGGTTTAGGATAAAGGGAGGTCTGAAATGGCGCAATAAAGGAGGCTTAAAAACCGTCAAAAAACCGCAAATATTTTGACTTGCTTTCGTTATTATTTCGTTTGTCTTTTGAATTCATTTCATATGAAATAATCTAGGCAATTTTTTTGTTTGTTTATTATATACTTGACCAGGTGGTCAAGTATATCCAAGTCGTTATACGAGATTTGTTTTGTTAATTTTTACAGAATCTAAATCCTCATTTTGTCGTATATGACCGCTTTTTGGTACGATTGCCCTGTCTTCCTTAAACCTTGTTCCCGCCTTAATTCGAACATATGCAGGATGGTATTTAAACGAACGATACATTATTATTAAGGTAGACAGCGTAAAGGGGTATCCCGTGACAACAAAAATTGCTTTGGTCGATGATGACCTCAACATTCTGACCACTGTGAGTATATTGTTGGAATCTGAAGGCTTTTCCGTTTCAAAATATTCGGACGGCGAGGAAGCTTTGAAGGATTTTGCGGAAACACCGCCGGATCTTGCGGTCCTTGATATTAAGATGCCCCGTATGGACGGGATGGAACTTCTCAACCGATTGCGGCGCAATTCCAACTTGCCGGTTATCTTTCTCACCTCCAAAGA
>JAESPT010000093.1 GCA_016765515.1 Sneathiella sp.
CGAATGCCGGATCACCGCGGAAGACCCCGTCACTTTTGCAGCATCCCCGGGCCGTGTTCTGGAATTTCATGCCCCAGGTGGATTGGGTGTTCGGGTCGATTCTGCTCTATATTCTGGATATAACGTCCCGCCTTATTATGACAGTTTGATTGCAAAACTGATCGTTCATGGTGCCACTAGGCGCGATTGTCTGATGCGTTTGAACCGCGCGCTCGAAGAGTTTGTTGTTGGGGGTATCAAAACCACTTTACCGTTGCATCGGGAACTTATAGAAAACGAGCAATTTATTGCAGGTGATTATAATATTCATTGGCTTGAAAAGTTCATTGAGGAACGCAACTAGGGCTTGTAGTCTCAACGTGCAATGACAGTTTTAACACCCGAAATACTGCTAAACGCATATTCTCATGGGATATTTCCCATGTCAGAATCTCAGGACGACCCAGATTTATTCTGGGTCGACCCAGAAAGACGCGGCATTTTTCCTCTCGATAATTTTCATATTCCGCGAAGTCTTGCGAAAATTATCCGAAAGCAGCCCTTTACAATAACGGTCGATAAATGTTTCCGGCGCGTCATGAAAGAATGCGCAGCGCCCATAAAAGATCGTCCAACAACCTGGATTAATCAAACTATTCTCGACCTTTATACGGAACTTCATAGGGAAGGACATGCCCATTCCATAGAATGTTGGGAAGGAGATGAGCTGGTTGGCGGTCTATATGGGGTTTCATTCGCCGCGGTTTTTTGCGGGGAAAGCATGTTTTCCAGAACAACAAACGCCAGTAAAATAGCGCTCGTTTATCTCGTCGCGAGGCTCCGGGAAGGCAACTTCAAGTTATTAGATACTCAATTTGTAACAGAACATTTATCGACAATGGGGGCTATTGAAATATCTCGTGAAGAGTATCATCGCAGACTAGACGAAGCCCTTGGCCGTAAGGGTGATTTTCACTCGCTCCCCCTGGAGACTTCACCGTCTGTTATTTTACAATCAATCACCCAGACATCATAAACAGGATGTTCAAGGGCATTGAGCGCGGGACTTGACGCAAACATCCAGCCATTAAACACAAGCAGAGGATCTTCGTCCTGCTTCATTTCCCGAATTTCCAAAAATGTAGATGTTTCCGGCGTGTCTTCCGGTGGTCGCTTTAGGCATTTACGGGCCGTAATCTCCAGCGTTCCATATTTAACTGTCTGGTCGATATAGATTATGATATCTTTTGTACGGGCAGTAACTTTGTCCAGTGCTCGTAAGACAACCGCTTCACCAGACGCGGATTTTGAATATCCAGCCACCGGAAATACCATCATACCAATAAGGCAGGACAAAAGTGTGATACGAGGCCGTAAATTCATGAAGAGAGACCAACGCAATTTTTAAAAGTGTATGGCTGGAAATTGTAGTGCAATTACTTGGATTTTTCTTCAGATGAGCTACTGAATATCGCCTGACCAATTAGATCCATCAAACTCACTGAACTTTGAGTGAAGGTAATTTCCCCTCCCTCTGTTAGAATATCTTCTGAGCCACCAGGATCGAGATCCAGAAAGGCTCCTCCAAGCAGACTTTCAGTAGCGATCTTCGCCGCGCTATCGTCCGGAAGAAAAATTGTGTCTTGAATACTGAACCCGATAATCGCCTGGAATGTTTCCGTATCAAGTTCCTGACTGATCACAGTGCCGACTTTAATGCCGCTCATCCGGACATCACTGCCCACCTGTAATCCGTCGGCCTTATCGAAACGCGCTGTCAAATGCAGACCATTCCCGTTCGTACCAAGATCGGCTGTTCGATAGGCAAATATCAGAAAGATCGTGGCAAATGCCAGAACGACGGCCCCGATAATTGTTTCAACTATATTATTTCCCAAAGCGTCGTCCCCTCACTCAGCCAAGAACCATATCCTACTCTTTTCTTGCGCACCTTATTCAGGCTTCCAAGCTTTATAATCCGTGGTACTTTTCTGCCTCTCACCAGCAGAATTTACAGCGCCGCCAGGATGATAGGCGAAGTCGGTGCCCGTGAGATTTGGCAAATGTTCTTCTTCCCAGTCATTGGAGAGCGCAGACTGCTGATCTGGCAGATTATCGGTCGTATAATGCAACCAGATATGCCATGCGGCCGGAACCTTTGATGCTTCAGGCTGTCCTTTATAAACGACCCAGCGACGGCGACGGCCCACAGGACCCGTTGCTTTACCTTTTTCCTTAAAATATCGGTTACCGAACTGATCCTCTCCGACCTGTTCGCCTTTCCACCAGGTAAATAACAAAGTGCCTAACGTTGCCATCGAAATCTCTTTAAATAAGAAAACCCTATAAATTTGAAGGGAATATGGCACTCTCACAGCTATTCGTCCAGTGTAAGTTTAGTCAATAGGATCAAATTCGGCCATAAGTGTGACCTTCATAGTATAGCTCAATTTTCTTTTCTAAAATTCACACTCTGATTCTCAATTATGAAGACCTGGAACAGTGATTTGTGTCTTTCGTGTCACGCAAAAAATAAATGTCACGAGAGCCATTTTTTACTTGCCTTGCCCAAGCTATTACAAAACTGCGGCATTCTACACTGTATATGGCGAGAGCCTAACCATGAACATACAATATATAGTAATTCTCTGTTGACTTCCCCTATCCCCATAGGCACCATTCTAGTGCACATCGGTATTTTAAACACAAGATGTAGTATTTGGGAGATGTCTCGGAAACACGCGCTAAACGTTGATTTCAAGACATGTTAAGTCGTTTCCCCACTGTATTCGGGGTTATATTTAGGGACTAGAAAGCATGCGTATATCACGGCGTTTCACTGGTGAGAATTCATCTCCATATGCCAACATTAAATTCAGGCAGGCGACGAGTGAAATCAGAAACCCCGATGGCTCTATTGTTTTTAAATTGGATAATATCGATGTTCCCGCCGAATGGTCACAGGTTGCCTGTGATATCATTGCACAAAAATATTTCCGTAAAGCCGGTGTTCCTGCTCACCTGAAACTGGATCAGGAAGAAGATGTTCCTGATTGGCTCGCCCGTCAAACAGCCGATAAAGACGCTCTTGCGACCCTCCCAGAAGATGAACAATATGTTGGAGAAACTTCTGCGACCCAGGTTTTTGATCGCCTGGCAGGTACCTGGACATATTGGGGCTGGAAAGGTGGCTATTTTGACACCGACGAAGATGCCCGCGCATACTTTGATGAAATGCGCTACATGTTGGCCAAACAAATGGGCGCCCCAAATTCTCCGCAATGGTTTAACACCGGGCTGCATTGGGCCTATGGTATTTCTGGCCCAGCCCAAGGTCATTCCTACGTGGATTACAAGACCGGCAAACTGAAAAAATCAGTAAATTCCTACGAACATCCACAACCGCATGCCTGTTTCATCCAGTCTGTTGACGATGATCTCGTCAATGAAGGCGGAATCATGGACCTATGGGTTCGTGAAGCCCGACTGTTTAAGTATGGCTCCGGTACCGGCACCAACTTTTCCAACATTCGTGGCAGCGGCGAAAGCCTTTCAGGCGGCGGTCAATCATCTGGCCTCATGAGTTTCCTTAAAATCGGTGACCGGGAGGCAGGGGCAATCAAATCTGGCGGTACGACACGCCGCGCAGCAAAAATGGTGACCCTGGATATCGATCACCCGGATATCGAAGAATATATTCAGTGGAAAACAGTCGAAGAACAAAAAGTTGCGTCCCTTGTTGCTGGATCAAAACTTTGCAGTCAGCACTTAAACAATGTGATCAACGCTTGTGCCGATATTGAGGGCGACGAAGCCTATAGCACGTCAGAAA